>JAFGIX010000011.1 GCA_016929395.1 Candidatus Zymogenus saltonus | reverse complement strand
ATTAAAGTTCGGGGATGGCTCTTCTATGATAAAATATCTTCTCTTTAAACGACTAAACTGTAAGGTAAGATCGTAACTTTTTCAATTTATAATACATAAAATATCAAAAATGGAAACAAATTTTAAACACAGTGTCATATATGATATGATACAGCGAAAAAATAGGAGGAAAATCTTGGCTGAAGAGAACAGATACATCCACGGGACGGCTAAGCAGGAGCAGGGGAGGCTCAAGCTTCTGAACTCGATCACCAACGGCTCCTTCATCAACTTCCTGGGCGAGTCTTTAGAGAATATTGACGGCAGGAAGATCGCCGACTTCGGCTGCGGCACCGGAGACCTAATGTCGGATATCGCAGGCAGATATAAGGGAGCGCAGATTACCGGTGTCGAGATATCGAAGGCCCAGTATGACGAGGCGGTCGCAAAGATGGGGGGAAACCCGAATCTCACGCTCATAAACTCGGATGTCCTGAGCTCGGGCCTCGAAGACGAGTCCTTCGACCTCTGCTACTGCCGCTACCTCTTGGAGCACATCCCCGATCCCGTCGCCGTGGCAAAAGAGATGTTTCGCGTCGTTAAGCAAGGCGGCCTCATCAAGGCCCAGGAGAACGACCTGGCGGTGGTATTCTATCACCCTGAGGTGGATGGATTGGAGGCTGTCTGCCGGGAGTTCTGCGCCCTCCAGATGGAGCTGGGGGGCGACCCCTTCATTGGGCGAAAGCTCTTCGACATCTTCAAGAGGGCCGGGGCGGTGGATATAACCCTGACCTACGAACCGGAGATATACACGGAAGACGACCCGGAGAGGTACAGGGCGTGGATGACAAACGCCCTCAACATCTACCAGGGAGCAAAGGAGAGGATGGTCAAGAGGGGCAATATAGACGAGGCGAGCATAGACCGGGTCCTCGATATCCTGTCGGAGAGGATAGCGAGGCCCGAGGGGGTCTCCCTCTTCCACTGGAACAGGGTCTCGGCGAGAAAGGGATGATTTTCAGGGCTATGAGATTTTCAGCCAAAAAGAGGGCCGGGGGAAGGTCAAACGTTGCACGTCAAGGAGCCGTAAAGGTCGGGATAGGAATCGCACTCTCCCTTTCCATTATTCTGACGGCTGCGGGCTCGACCGCGGCCGCGGCAAGGGAGGAAGGGGATGTCACCATCGTCATATTAGGGGACAGGACGGCGGGGCACCGGGAGGGGATATACGAGGCCGTGGTCGAGAAATCTAGGGGGGCGAGGGGGGAGCGCCCCGACCTCTACGTGACTATCGGGGATCAGATCGAGGGCTACACGGTGGACGAGGGGGTGATCAACGCCCAGTGGCGCGAGTATTTCAGGATCGTGAGGAAAATCAGGCGGCGGCTCCTCATCCTTCCCGGAAACCACGACGTCTGGAGCGGCGCTTCGGAGAAGATATGGTCAAAGCGCACAAAGAGGGAGACCAGCTACAGCACCGATTACGACGGGATCCACCTCGTCCTCTTTGAAAACGGCCGATGGATGACGCTCGATTCCCTGCCGGAAGAAAGGATCGATTGGCTCGTGGCGGATCTTAAGGCTCACAGAGACGCCAGGTTGACCCTCGTCTTTCTCCACAGGCCCTACTGGTATTTAACGCTCCCCTCGGGAAAGGCCGACCGGCTCCACGAGATATTTACGGCCAACGGCGTCGACGCCGTATTTTCGGGCCACCTCCACCGCTACGGCTCCAGCCTCTACGACGGGATTTATTACACAATGGTCGGCTCCTCAGGCGGGAGTATGGAAGACGACGTATCGATTAAGGGGCACTTCTACAGCTGCGTCAAGGTAGAAATAAAGGACGACGACCTCACGATAAAGGTTGTCCCCCTCGAGGGGGAGGAGGAGCTTCCCGCGGACTTCGTTACGATAGAGGATCTCAAGTTTTTCGACAGGATTGAAGACAGATACGTTGTCCCCGGGGAGCTCTTTTTAGGCACCGAATCCTCGAAAAAGAAGAGCGAGTTGAGGATTGACATAGAGAATAACAGAGAGACAAACCTGCCGTTTGAGATCAAATGGGAGACGAAGGACACAGGCTGGGAGATCTCTCCAAAGGAGGCGACAGTTGAAATACCGGCGGGTGAGAAAAAAACGGCGGCATTTTCGGCGCGCCTCAAGGATAATCCATACCCTCTCCCAAGGTTCAAGGTCACTTATCCCTACCGGCGGGACAGGAGCTACGATTTCAGGGGGACCGTCAAAATGAGGAGGGTGCTTGAAGTTCCGAGGATTACCGGTGTCACGGTAGACGGCAGGGTCGATGGGGGCGAGTGGGAGAATGCTGTGGCGGAATCCACCTTCTCAGATCCCAAAGGTATGGCGTCGTTGATCTCAGACACCCTCTTTCTCTTCGGCCGAGATAAAGAAAACCTCTACGTCCTCGCATCGTGCATGGCGGACACGGAAGACCTCGTCATTAACGCAGAGGGGCGTGACGGCGACGTCTTTAGGGACGACTCCATAGGCCTCTTCATCTCGCCCGATCCTGACTCGGGCACCACATACCAGCTCTTCGTCAATCCCTTGGGCGTCATACTGGACAGGAAGATCGAAAAGGGAAAGGGGAAAAAAAGGAAGGCCGACCCGTCCTGGGACTCCGGCTGCGTGGCGGGGGCGTACATCTCTCCGAAAAGCGCCGACGGCTTCTATCAGCTGGAGCTCAAGATCCCCCTTTCCGCCTTCGGGGCCGACCCGCCGAAGTTGGGAGAGGAGTGGGGAATCAACTTCGGACGCCTGTCTGCAAGATCGGGGGAGCTCGCTAAATGGCAGTATCACAAATCGATCGAGCACAGCCTGGGCAGGATGGTCTTTGGGAGGTAGGCCCAATGGCCCAAGCGGGGCTTTCAATTCATCCGGCCGGAGGGAGGGGCAAAGAAAAGCTTCGGCGTTAAATCCCAGACCCCGCCGTTCGCAAAAAAAGCCCCAAACCTCGAAAAGCATTAAAAAGCCCCCGACCTGATAGTAATCGGGCCGGGGGCTTTTATTTTAATATTTGAATCCCGGAATCCTTCGGGACTCCTTGAAATTCCTCTTTTAAAGAACTCCTCCCCTCCTACTCATTCAAAAAATCCTTCCGACCCCCTTAGAATTCATACAGCAGTTGGTTGGTGATGGACCATATCTCGCCCCAGTCGCCGCGGGTGCCGTCCGCCTTCTCGTAATCCCACGAGTCGCCGGTGAAGAGCACGCCCGCGCTTAACGAATATGTCAGCCCCTCCATGATCTCGTAGGAGAAGCCAAAGTCGAGCTCCCAGCCCAGGTCGTCGCCGGCATCCCACGACTGATACCAGTAGTTACCGTAAAGAGATGCGGGATGGGGATATCCGGGGCCCTTGGCTGTAACCAGGGCTGCCCTGGTACCTGCAAAGTTTTCTCCCACGTCCTCCGTCCACTTTGCCCAGACAACGGCGAGATTCAGGCTCAGCTTCTCCACCGGGCAAATCTCGAAGTAGAGCTTTACGGACGTCAGGTTTTCGGCGGTGGGCCAACCTACTCCCATAGCTCCATTATAGACCGAGTTTAATCCTCCCCAGCTTCCTAAGATATTCGCCCACTTGAAACCGTCACCCATTAAGTAATTGATGTTCACGTTTGTAAGGCTTATGTCGTTCCAGTAGTGGTGCTGACCGCTCCCCATGAGGAATGCCAGGCCGAGCCTGAACAGGTCGTTGTAGTAAGAGACATCGGCATAGACGTTCCATCCGTAAATCGTGAAGCTGTCGGGATCAGCAAAAGCGCCGGGGCCATCAGTTGGAAAAGAGGATATATAGGTCGCGTGGCCGTAGAGCCAGCTGTTCTCGAGCTTAATGTCGATCATGTCGGCTATGTTTCCCGTATAGGCGAGTCCCCAGAAGCCGACCACCGCAGAATATTCCCCGTCGCCGTTCCACCAGTATGTTGTTGAGTTCCACAGAATTCCGCTGAAAGGAGCATTCGTGTCGGCGTTGTTATCGAACATTACTCCGCCGAACAGCTCGATCAGATGATCCTCCATCGGCGTGATCTTGACGTCCATCGCGTAGATATCGGTATCCCAGTTGTACCACGGATTGCCCGATCCGGACGTTATGTTATCGGTGCCCTTTAAATAGTAGGCGGATAGGGCGACCGGCCCCCATGCGTTGGACCATTTTATACCTTCGATACCCGGCGTCTCGTCCTGGCCTATGCTCAGCATCAGGCCGTATCCGAACTGCATTGGGAATTTCCCCACTGTGAACGTCCCGAGGGTCGGCAGCGTGAACTCGATGTATGCCCAGTCGATGAAGTTTCCGGCAGCGCTGTTGTTAATAAGCAGGTTTCTCTGCTGTCCCCAGGTATCCTCGACGAGGTCGAATTTGATCACCGCCTTCAGGAACTCGCTCCTCGTGTGGGTGATGGTAAGCCTGAACCTCTGGTCGAACCAGCCGTCGTACTGGGCGTTTTCATGTCCCGGAAGAATAAAAGGTGCGCTAATGTCTTCCACCTTCTTGTCGAAGTTGTACTCGTTCCAAGCCCGAACCCTATATTCACCGTTAAAGGTGGTCTCCGCCGCCAGGGCCGTAAACGCCGTGGTGGCTAATACAATAGCAATTGCTAATACTACAATTTTTTTCATCCTGACCTCCTAAACTTAATATAGAAATTAAAAAGTCTTGGACCTAACTCAAGGAAATATTATCAAAAGATTAGTGAGAGTGTCAAGAAAAAAGTTAAAGAAAACTAATAAATAACAAATGTCTTGCAAATCCTTAACTTGATGAAGTAATATAACTTTCAATTGATAACTTGTAACGGAGTGAAACCATGAGCAGAAAAACAGTTGCCTTTACAATCCTTGCAATAATCGGAATATTAGCCGCGTACCTTCTCCTGTGGCCCGTCCCCATCGATCCGGCCCCCTACTCGCCGCTTAAGGCGCCCGAGCTCACCGGCGTCTACGAACCGAACGACTACCTCTCCAAAATCGAGAGGCTGGGAGAGGGCGCGGGCGTCGGCCCGGAGGACGTCGCCATAGACGACGGCGGCAATATCTACGGCGGAATGGAGGACGGTTCCATCGTGAAACTTTCCCCCGACGGCCAAAGCCGTGAGACCTACGCCCAAACGGGGGGCAGACCCTTGGGGCTCAAATTCGACGGCTCAAAAAACCTGATCGTCGCGTGCGGACAGAAGGGGCTGTTGTCGATCGATCCCAAAGGCAAGGTGACCACCCTTGCAACCGAAGAGGGGGGCATACCCTTCAAAAACACCGAAGACCTGGACATTGCAAAAGACGGCGTTATCTACTTCACCGACGGCTCCTCCAAGTTCAACGAACTCGAGTTCTACGATGAGCTGATGGAGCACAGGCCCAACGGCCGCTTCCTGAAATACGACCCGAAGACAAAAGAGACCACTCTTTTCATCGACGGCATTCACTTCGCCAATGGCGTGGCCATAAGCCCAGACCAATCCTTTGTCCTGATCTGCGAGATGGGAATGTACAGGGTATTGCGATACTGGCTCTCCGGCGAAAAGCGGGGCGAACATGAGGTCTTTATCGACAACCTTCCCGGCTTTCCGGACGGAATATCCTCGAACGGAAAGGATACGTTCTGGCTGACACTCGTCTCACCCAGGGACGCCACGGCCGACAAGATACTATTCCCGAGACCGCGCCTAAGAAAGATAGTGAGCCGTCTGCCCCAGGCACTCCTCCCCTCGGCAAAAAACTACGATTTCATCCTGGGCCTTGACGTAAACGGCAACGTCGTCCACAACCTCCAGGACCCGGCAGGCTCCTTCTTCCAGATAACCAACGTCGTCGAGCACGACGGATACCTGTATCTGGGAAGCCTCGTAGAGAACGCGATGGGGAAAGTCGCCGTCCCTTAAAGGGCCTTAAACCTAACGGCAATCCCGGATTTTAATGCCGTGGTTGCCTTTGAAAAAATCGTGAGAATCTCGACATCTATCGGATTTCTGTGGATAACCAATCGAGAGCTTTTGTATCGATCGATTTTTCAATAATATTTGGCTATTCTTGTAACAAAACCAAGAATTTCTTGACAAATCTTCTACACTGTTATATTCTTTCAATTGTTACTAAATAGAGGAGAAGAGTTCATGGGGATATTTGACAAAAAGGGAACAGGGTCCACAGGGGATGTCGGCAGGGCGGCGCCGCAACCGTCCTACATAGAAACTAAAAGCGGCCTCGATTGTGATTGCTACATCGCGGAGGGAATTACTGTTGAGGGGAAGATTACGGGAAATAAGAGCGTGGGTATCGACGGTAATTTTAAGGGGGAATTGGATATCTCCTCCAAGGTGGTAGTCGGGGAGACCGGTGAGATAAAAGGTAACATCACCGCCGAAGACGTGGAGATTTCCGGAAAGGTGGTTGGAAATATAATCGCCGATAACTTCATGGAGGCCAAGCCTACAGGACAGATCATCGGCGATATAGAGGCCTCCCGCCTGGTTATAGAGGACGGCGCCATCTTCGAGGGCAACATCACCATGAGTAAAAAGAAGAAGGCGAAAACGGAGGCCGCATCCGCCATAACGATGGGAGATGTCTCGGAAGCATCGGAAGAGGAGACCACCTATTAGTCAGGGGGTCGCCGAAATTTAGAGAGGGTCGCCTGAATCCTGAAACAGGGACTTCACCTGAGTTTTAAAACATCTAATGAGGGGTCGCCGGAATCCTGTGGGGGATCGCCGGAATAGATAGTCATTAATTGAGGGAGCCGGTCAGGATTAAAAATATCCAACTAGGGCAGAAAGCACAGCGGGAGAGGGTCAAGCTTACCGACTGAAAAAGCCTCCTTAAACAGATAACCGAGATGAAAAACTCCTTAAAAATCTCCAATAACACCCTGGGTTTGCTCATTGGGCTCGTCCTAAGCGTCTGGTGGATTTTCATGGGGCTTGACATCGGCTTTCGTTTCGAAGCCCCGGACACTATAAGCTACCTCCTGACGCTTGGCGGACTGCGCCACACGATAATGACGACAGCGGCCTTGATCCTGATCCCAATCTGTGCGCGGGAAACCAGATGGGGATTTATCCTTGCAATACTTCTGGGAGCCGTCACCCTTGTACTGACGCTCTTACACATCTTTTACATGATTCTCTCAAAACCCCCCGGATTTGAATCACAGCTCTTCGGGCCGATCGTTTGGTCAATCATGCAGCTCCCGATAGTCTTTTTCGGCTGCAGGGCTTTAAAAAAGTGATTCCATAGCATTCAAACTTAAGCGGACTTTTAAGCCTTGCCAAAGGTCGAAAGTCAAAGTGGGGGGGAGTATTTCAAATCCCCCGTTAACAAAAAAAGATAGGATTCTTTAGGGACACATATAAATATAGAACTTAAACAAGCTGTGAACAAACAAGCCGATCCAAGCCGTCCATCCGTAAGGACGGCTTTTTATATAAGAAAAAAAACCGCCATATTGATTATAAGGATGAATTGATGAATCTGGAGATCTCGTTGGTCCAGTTCAAACCGGTCCTCCTGGACATAAAAAACAACCTCGATAGGGCGTCAGGCTTCATCAAAGAAATCACCTCCTCCTCGAACCCTGACGTCATCCTCTTTCCGGAGCTCTTTCTCTCCGGCTACACATTCAAATACAGAAGAGAGGTCGAAAGGGTCTCGTTTCCGCTGAACGAAAACGAGCACCTCTCGCCGTTCATCGAGATAACGAGGGAGAGATCGATCGCCGTCTGCGGGGGCTACTCCGAGAGGGAGGGCGATTCTATCTACAATTCGTCGTTCTTCATCGCCGACGGGGAGATCATCGCAAACTACAGGAAGGTCCACCTCTTCCACGACGAGGCGGATTTCTTCGAGCCGGGAGACACCGGCTTTCGGGTCTTCGAGTACAGGGGCGCGAGGCTCGGGATGATGATATGCTTCGACTGGATATTCCCGGAAGCGGCGAGGACCCTGTCCCTGAAAGGAGCCCAGGTGATCCTTCACCCGGCAAACCTCGTGCTGCCCTACTGCCAGCGGGCGATGTACGCAAGAGCCATCGAGAACAGGGTATTCATCGCAACGGCAAACAGGATCGGAGAGGAGGAAAACGGCGGCCGCAAAAACAGCTTCACTGGGGGGTCCCAGATAGTATCGCCGAAGGGGAAGTATATCCTCACCATGAGCGATAAGAAGGAGTGCTTCGCATCAGAGGTCATAGACCCGGCCGAGGCCGATGACAAGAAGATCACGGAGAGAAGCGACATCTTCGCAACCCGCAGGGTGGAGTTTTATAAATAGTGTTGTTATAGAGGGGAGACGCCTTCACCTGAATAAAGAAGCGGTAAGTCTATTACACCAAATAAAAAGGACTACTTTTACCTCCCCCCACACCCAAAAAAAACAGATGTCCCAAGACCTCCCTGACGCCCGCTTTCACAATTCCTATTTTACTATACTGCATGCCCAATCACAGCCCAACTCACACGCCCTTTCCAAATCAGCAAATGCCTTTGCATGATTTTCTAAAACGTGATATCCAGAACCTCTAAAGCAAAAAGCTTCCGCATAATCCGGCTCTATCATTATAGCATTATCAAAATCGGCTGTAGCCATTAATATATATTCACGCCATCCAGGATTAGAATTAGATTTATTTCTCACTGCTATACAAACAAGAACCTTTCCCCTCCAGTAGTACGCATCCGCCAAATTGGGGTCTGCAATAACCGCGTTATTAAAGCATTTAAAGGCTTCCTCGTAATTTGATTTATCGCAGTAGTATGAGTCTGGGTCTTTTAAATAGTTTTTTCCCTGCCTTATCCACTCCTCCGCCGACTGTGCGTGGGCGGAAATAGATCCTAACAATACAAATAATAAAATGATAACAGCGGATAATCTCTTCATGGCACACCTCCGTAACCGGTCGGTCAAGCAACCGGTTAAATATATTTTCTATACTTCATTTTGTAGTTTAGTATTTCCTTCAGGCACGTAATGATCTCCTCCTGGGCCCCCTTAAAGAAAACGCTCTCGTCCCTCGTGGAGACGTCGTCCACCCCTCCTTTTATCCAGCTCTTCCCGTCGGCGGTTTCCGTCCACAAGACCTCCCCTGTCTTTGAATTGATGAAGTTGTATGTAACCGTCATGGAGACCGATCTCTTCATCCACGTTACGTAATGGCTTTCGGTTCCGTAACGCTTTGAATAGATGTATCCGTAGTACCCGATGAAGCCGGACGTGTACGCGTTACCCTTAATATACTCCTGCCACGTATTGCTGTCGTAGTTGTAAAAATCAAGATTTCCGAACAGTACCGCGTCCACCCCGTACTGCTTCCCGAGCTTTTGGGCGAGCGATGAAGTGGGCAGCCCGTCTACTGTCTCGTTGATAATCACTATCCCGTAGTCTCCTTTTTCCCTTAGATAAGCGACAATATTTGCGGTAATATTGTCCTCGATGCCCTTTCTCAACGTTGCGTTCGACAGCTTCACCACGCCGATTTTCTTTATGTCCGAGTTGTCAAATTTGGGCTTGATCACCGTCCATTCTTCAACGTATGTCCTTTTGGGCATATCCGGCGCAGGCACTGTTGCACACGCGAGGAGATAGGCAAGGGTAATCAGGAGGGCGGAGAACAAAATAAGGTTGCTCACTATCCTTTCTCTTTTCATAATAACATCCCTTTATATAATTATAATAAATTACCAATATATACTTTTTTCTTTGTGTACTATTTATGTAATATATTCCCTTAATATTGCTATTTATATATACCAACCATATTTTTCTTGTCAAGCTATATTTTCTAATTAGCAAATCTTTTCAACTTCGGCTTCCGTTTTTGAAAATAGAAACGTAAAAGTTGAAGAAACAGATTCAACTATAAATCCCGCAATTATGGCTTCTTCGAGACCGGTCATTTTAAACCTCCTTTTTTCAGAAACGAATCCCTTTTGGATTCAGGTTTATTGTTTAATCGTATTTTATGGCAAAAACAGACTCCTTTGTAACTCCACCGAGCTTGTCCAGCTTGTCCTTTATCTCTTTTTGATTTTTCAAGTTGGCCTCTTTACCCTTCCGATCCTGCCACTCTTTATACCAATCCTTCATTTTCGACTCCTTTTACGAGGTTTTTCCTTCGAGATTAACCGCTAATC
The DNA here is from genome assembly GCA_016929395.1 of Candidatus Zymogenus saltonus. NCBI lineage: Bacteria > Deltaproteobacteria > Candidatus Zymogeniales > Candidatus Zymogenaceae > Candidatus Zymogenus > Candidatus Zymogenus saltonus. The sequence goes on along the minus strand of JAFGIX010000011.1, from coordinate 47,906 downwards.
TCATTTAACTAAATTTTCTCACAAAGGAGTCAACACTATAAAAATATTAAAAAATCACTACTTTTTTTTGGTTTTCAATTTTTCCTTTTTTTTCATTTAATATGATTAATTTAAGACTTCCACAAGCAGAACCTTCTTTGAGCTTACATCCCTTATAATAATCTGCTTTCGCCTTTTCTATATTGTCTAATTTTCTATATGCATCGCCTCTGGCATTATAATATGATCCACTTTTGGGATATACTGAAATTGCCTTGCCGTAATCCTCTATCGCCTTCTCATATTCCTCCAATTCAAAATAGATATTGCCCCTGTAGTAATAACTCTTTGAAGAGGATGGATTCAGCTCGATCGCCCTTGTCAGGTCGGAGATGGCATCATCATATCTTGCCAAAGATAAGTATATTTGAGATCTTTCTCTGTAGACGATCCAGTAGTCGGGATTAATCTCCAATGCCTCATTGAAATACTCCAGTGCTGCAAATTTTCTCTCATATATCAAAGTGACATTATTAAGTTGAGACATTCCTTTTCGATACAATTTTTCTTCCTTGGGTAGAAGAATGTACCTAATAGAAAGAAATGAAACAATTAGTAGTAGAAGTATCGCCAATATACATACAAACCATCCACCACAACTCTTTGGCATAATCTCTTTTGATTTTTTCAGCTTCATTTTATTCCCCGGAAAGCAGATTGACTATATTGTACACAATATTATATGTTAATGTTGATATAGTGTCAATGTTAAAAAGCGATGGACAAAAACAGGATTTTTATGAAAAGTATTAGCCATTTAGTAAAAAACTCTACACCCATAGTTCATAATGTTCAATCACCTGTGTATTTATTGTTGATTTTACCAATAAGCCAATTTTTCATTTATTTTTTGCACTCTATTTCTATTTATAGTTCTTATGTATAAGTTGAAGCAGATGACAGGCTAAATTATCACCCAACTTACAGGCCTTTATAGAATCCCTTTCGGCCTCATCCAGTCCATATATCTTTCTATTGTTGTAGTAAACACTTCCCCTATGAGCATAGTATTCGGCGTTTTCGGGATCAAGTTCTATCGCCCGATCGAAATCAGACAACGCCTCTTTTATCTTTTTTATCTCATTGTATGATCTACCCCTCCAGAAATATCCGGGTGAAAAACTAGGATAATACTTTATTGTTTTTGTGAAATCGGAGATCGCCGCTTCATATCTGGCCGTCATATAGTATGCCTGCCCTCTCACAAAATAGCCATCTGATACTTTTGGTCTAAGCTCTATTGACTTATAAAAACACTCGATACACTTACCATACAGACCTTAATTGCAATATTCAACCCCCTTGTAATACCATTCCGAGGCCTCATCCGAATAGCATGACACCGCGGATACCGATATAACAAAGACTATCAAGATTGCGCCTAAAAGCCTCTTCATTTTCCACCTCCGTTGAAATTTTATCAGATAGTTTGTAAGATATTGTATGTTAATATTGCTGTGTTGTCAATGTTAAACAGTATTAGATAAAAAAGGGGCCCGGCAAAATAATCGGCCGGCCCCTTAATTGATTAACTATTTCTCACAATCCCCCCTCTCCCCCCCTCCCCCCCTCCCCCTGCGAGACTCACGGATTGCTCATGCTCTCGGAGCAGAGAAACTCGCCGTTTTTTATCTCCAGCGGGCAGCCGCCGCCGCAGAGGGCCAGCTCCTCGCACTCGCGGCACTTGTCCATGATATACTCCCGATTTCTGATGGAGACGAGGAGCGGGTGATTCCATATCGCCTCCCAATCGTCTTTGAGGATATTTCCAACCGGCTCGTAGTAGCTCTGGCACGGCAGGACATCGCCGTTAGGCTCGATGCACATGTTGAACTTCCCGGCGGTGCACTGCTTCATCCCCAGATTCATCTCTACCGGGTTGAACTTGCAGTACTGCGTGGGCGTATACCAGATAAACCTGAGGTCGTTTCTCTCGGCGGAATCGATCACCTCTTGGAGGATTTCGGGAAGGGCGTCCTCGCTTATCGCCATCTCCCCCCCCTTGGCGCCCCCTGAGTAGATTATCCCGTTCATGGCAAAGGCGTCAACGCCCAGGGTCGCGATGAAATCCACGGTCTTTCCCAAAGTCTTCACGTTGTGCTTGGTTATGGTTGTGTTGGTTATCGTGTGTATGGGCGATTTCGCCGCGTTCTTTATCCCCTTAACCGTCTCATCCCAGGCATCGACATTTCCCTTTACCCCGACCATCTTGTTGTGGATATTTTTGTCGGACGACTCGAGCGTTATCTGGAAATAGTCTATTCCCTCCTCTATCAGCCTTCCGATGTATTTTTTGTCCATGAGCCTCCTGCCGTTTGTCAGGAGTCCCGCGACCATCCCCAGGTCCTCGGCGATGCCGACGAGCTCCGGGAGGTCGTCCCTCATCGTCGCCTCCCCGCCGGTGAAGGCCACATGGAATATCCCCAGCCCCCAGAGCTTCTCCATGACCCTCTTCCACTGGTCGGTGGTCAGCTCGCCGGATCCGTCCCCCTTGTCCCGATCGACGTAGCAGTGGCCGCAGTCGTTGTTGCACCTGTAGGTAAGGGCGAGGTCCATCCTGTAGGGGGCGTCCGACGGCGTCGAGAACGGTTCGATCCTCTCCACGTCGAGGTAGGTTATGGGACAGACGTCCTCCATTATCGACATCGAGTCTATCAAGCCCTTGAGCTTTCCATACTCCTCCCTCAGCGTCTCCTTCTTCACGCCCCGGTAGCGCCCCTTGACGATCTTGACCGTCTCCTCTTCCGACTTACCCTCTACGATGAGCTTGGCGAACTCGGTGGCTGTGGGGTTCAGGTGCAGTATCCTCGCAGCGTTGATGGAGAGGATGGAGTTACCCCACTCCATGATTCTCAGGTGGAGCCTGTAGTTGCTCCCGTCCTCCCCCGTGACCCTGCTGTGGTATATTCCCGCCTCAAGCGGCTTTTCGTTCTTAAAGAAATCCTTGATCTTCATATCTATCTACCCCCTCCCGCACAGGCGCAGGCACAGCCGGCGCAGGCACAGGCGCAGGCGCATCCGCCGCCGCCGCTGCTCCTGCTGTAGCTGCCAGAGCTCTGGGGCGCCGGATTGGTAACCCTCGTGACGCCGGACGCGAACGACTCGATGTTCCTGATAAAATTACCGGAGAAGTTCTCGAAGCCGGTGACCATCTTGTTCGCCAGGTCCGCCCCCGATGTGAACGTCTTGGACATAGACTCCCCGACACCCTTGGCGGAGACATCCCCGGCCCCGGAAGTAGTCGGATAGTAGTTGCGGGTGTACCAGCGGGGGGCGACCACCTCCCGGCCGGTGAAGGTTTCCTCCATGCGATCGCCGAACTTCTTGTCCATCATTATCCACTCGAGCTTGTCGCTCCACTCCTCGCCCAAAAGCTCCGGGGTGTTGGCGGTCGTTACGTGCCTCCAGGCGAGGTCTACGATATGCTGGTAGTAATCCTTCGTCTCCCTCCTGGAGAACCCCTTGATCCTCTTATCGACGTCCTTGATCATTTTTACCATTGTCGTACTCATCTTTTTCAAGTCCGCCTCACCGTTCGGCTTTATCGCCTCCAAAAACTCGATCTCGTAGTCCCTCAAGCCGGACTTGTTCGCCCCATCGATGGCCATCACCTTCGGGATCTTTCCCTTTCCCATGTCCTCCACCCTGACGACGTTCTTCTTCATAAGGCCGAAGAGGATCATGGTGACGACCTTGTCGAGGGGAAGCTCCAGGAGAACCGCCGCCTCCGGGGCTGTCAGTCCCCGCTTGATCCCGACGCCCTCAATGGAGACCTTGGAGGGGAAATACTTCATCCTTCGCATCTTGCTCCTGATTATTGACCAGATTATTATGAAGAAGAAGCCGCCGAATATCATAATGGGGAGATTTGTGACCAGCATAACCACAACAGCGATTATAATCTCGAAAAAGGAGAATTTGGGAGGCTTCGACACCGCCCCCTCGGCGACGTACATGCTGGGGAACGACACGCCGAATTTGTACTGGGTTGACGGGCTTGCGGACCCATTTATCCACGTGAAGACGATCCTTCCATCTTCGTCGAATCTCGTGGAATCGAACTTCCTCTTTCCGCCACCCTCGTGATATCTGGTCTCGTCCGGGGTAACTCCCTTCGGGAAGTGGACGCTAAGCCTCAGGTCGGTCGTGCCGTGGGCGTAGGCGGAGCCGTACCACGTGGGCGAAAACTCCATCGAGGCGTAGTCCTCCTTTTCCTCGTCGGTGAACAGCATCTTCGGGTGGATGATCGAGAAGTTCAGAGTGCCGGTCTGCCCCGGCTGGATGGTCTGCGCCCCCAGGTGAACCTCCACCCCGGTAACGTAGGTCGATTTACGGATGTCGGTGAGGGGAACGTTGTTGATCGATGCCTTGGCGCTTCCCAGGTTGTAGTTGCCGTTCGGAAGCCCGATGTCGACGATGTCTATCGGGTGGGCGCCGGAATCGCAGCTGAACGTAAGGCCGTATATTATCGTTATCGATCCGTCTTGATTGATATAGACATCCGAGTAGTTTTTCGGGACCGAAAAGGAGTAATCCTGGGCCGCGGCGATGCCGGGCGAAAGTGATATAATCATCAAGGCCGCAAAGGCTACCGCCATCCCCAACAATATTTTCCTTTTCACCTTATTGCTCCTGATATTTGGTTTCATTTAAACTTGCTTATTTAAAAGGGGAAGGGCGTCTCCCCCCCCATCAATAAATAACGGCCTTCGCTCAACTTCCCTTCACGCCCTGCCGTCGCAAAAAAAGACTTTGACAGAGCCGGACCCCTTGCGAAAAGCCGGAAGTCGACCTGCCGCAGTGAATTCAATAATATCAGGATTACGGGCATTGTCAACACGATTTATTTATAATTTTTTTGCTGGATAGAATGTCGACCAATTTTGATCCGCGCCTCAAGCTCGATCAACCGCTCCACCGCGGATAGAAGGAGGACCGGGGATTCGGGAACTGTCGCCCATACAAAAGAGCGGGGGGTCTTCCGGTTTAAAGAAACGGGCGGGGGCGTAAAAGCTTTATCCCCCTTCGCTGTAAACAGCTCACATTTTTGAATATTAAATGGGGGGAAATCGAAAAGACTCTGCTGCCATCAAATTCACCATTTATAATATTAAGGCAACTTCTTTCCATTAAGATCAGACAGGCAATAGACAGGTGAAAAATGTGGATTAATGGTTGATCTTACAGATGAAGGAAGTCGGCTATTGAGACCTCAAACGGCGCGAAACCGGCTCAAGCCCCCCTCCTCCCTCGACTCCGCTCTTCCACTTACGCAGAGCGCCTCGAGGTAGCCATTCACCTCGAAGACCACGTGGGAGGCGTAAATCCCGGCCAGCTCCGGGAATATCCTCGATGTCAGATCGGCCGGTGTTATCCAGCCGTCGTCGATGTTGCTCTCAACCCTGGCGAAGAGGTCGTCGTGAAAGGCGAGGGTTTTCTCAACGTGATCACGGGGATCCGCGATCGCATCCCCGTGGCCGGGGTAGATCAGCCTCGGCTCAAGCCCCAAAACCTTTTTGAGGGATTCGATGTAAGGCACGAGCCCTACGCCGGCGTCAGCCGTCATCTCCGGGAGGGGGTTTGTGGCCACCCCGTTCATCACGTGGTCGCCGGAGAAGAGAACCCCTTTGCCGTCGATAAGCGAAATGCTCCCCCCCGTGTGGCCGGGCGTACCGACAACCTTTAGCGTAAAGCCCCCGAGGTCTATCTCGTCCCCCTCCTCGATAAAGGAGCAGCGGGAGAGGGGCGCGTAAAACCGCCTCATAAGCTTTATGTAGTTTCTGAATATCCTGTCTACGTCCCTTTCGGAAAGCCCCATAGAAACAAAACGATGGGCGTTTTTCTCCATCATCTTTACGAGCTCTTCGACCCCGGCTGTCACCCTGAACTCGTCCGCCGGGTGTATCAATACCTCGGCGTCGACGTGCCCGATGATCTTCCCACAAAGGCCCATGTGGTCGATGTGGCCGTGCGTCAGGATTATTCTCCTGACATCGGCCATCGAAAAGCCGAGCCGCTCTATGCCGGAGACGAGCTTCTCCCAGGCCGGCTCCGTGTCAAGCCCCGTGTCTATCAGCGTAGGGACTTCCCCTGGAATAAAATAGACGTTTACCGGATTTAATGGAAAGAGGAGGGGGAGCGTGAAGGTGTGGACGCCTTTTTCAATGGATATTTCAATAGATACCATATATCTTTTTATGTCCCTTTGCCCCTTTTTGTTTTCCTATACACGCTTTCATGTCCCTACACCCCTTTTTATGTCACTGCCCCCGCCTTCGGGGCGCAGGCGGTCACTAATCCTCGTCCTCGTCCTCATCCTCTTTCTTGTCAAGCCCGTAGGCCCTGAGGATGATCTTGATCGGATGGACGGCCTTTTTGTTCGACAGGTTTTCTATCTGCATCCTGCACGCCTCGCAGTCGGACGCCGCAAACTCGGCGTCCGACTTCAAGAGGAGCTCGGCCAGCTCCCCCCCGATGGCGTTTGCGATGTCGGACTTCTCCTCCTTGAACCCGTAAGTGCCGGCGAGGCCGCAGCAGTAGGTTCCAAGCTCATCCACCTCAAGGCCTGGAACAAGCCCCATCAGGTCTATCGAGGGAAACCCGATCCCGAGGGAGCGCAGGTGGCACGGGATGTGGTACGGGAGGACCATGTTGATCTCTTGAAAATCGGTGTCGAGCTCCCCCGCCTCGTAAAGCCCCCAGAGGAACTCCGAGACCTCCACCAGATGCTCGGAGAGCCTCTCCGCCTCCTGGAGGTCGAGATAGGTTGCGTAGTCGTCCCTTATCATCATGCCGCAGGAGGTGGAGCTGTATATTATCTTGAGCCCCTGATCGGCGGCCTTAAAAAGCCCCTCGAGGTTCTCCATGGCGAGCTTCCTCGCCTCCCTGATGTCCCCGTTTCCAAGAAGGGGAAGCCCGCAGCAGTTCTGCTTCGGGAAGACCGCCTGATAGCCGTTCCTCTCGAGGACCTTCACCACCGCCTTTCCGAGGTCGGGGTCGTTGAAGTTGGTGAAACAGCCGTAGAAATAGGCCACCTTCTTCTCCGACTGGAAGGAGTATTTCTCGATCCACCTCTCGAACGGCTCCGAGGTGTACGAGGGGTATCTTAGATCCTTTTCGAGGTGGAGGAGCTTCTCCGAGATCCACCTCAAGGCCTTCGATTTCATAAAGGTGTTGGTGGCAGGGGCCGCTATGCTCCCCAGGTGCCCGAACATATATGCGTGGGAGAGGAGCCTGTCCCTTATCGAGATCCCCTTTTCCTTTTTGAGGGCAATCTTCGCCTTGGTGTTCAGCTCCGATATATTGACCCCCGACGGACAGACCACGTCGCAGATCCTGCAACCGGTGCAGTATTCCAGTGAGATGTCGTGGGGGGTCTCCCCGTCGCTGCGAAATCTCTGAAAATCTGGGCCGACCTGCTTTGGGCCGAGGAACTTGTCGGTTACCTTGACCACCGGGCAGTGCTCGACGCATATAGTACACTTTACACACTGGTCTGCGGGATAATGTATATCTTTTCTCATAATGTAACTCTATTAAAGGCTCGATGCCATAACACCCGCCTTGTAGCTGGAGGATATTGTAACGCCGCCGCCCGATTTCTCCTTCAGGGCGTCGTAGCCGCAAAGCTGGGCGCCCGCCACAAAGAGGTTCACGAACCTCGGCTTTTTGTTTTTGATCATAGGCAGGAGGTTTTCGTCAACACATATCCCGACCTTGTTTATCGGGTGTCCTGCGGGGTCGAAGAAGCTCTTGTTGAACCACTCGCTTCTCGTCTTGGGCCCGGTAACATCGAGGCCGAATATCGGCTCGACGAGGTTCGTCTCCGAGGAACCGATCCCCCTCCCCACAAGCCCCCCCGTTGCAAGGACGAAGGCCTTTCCCCCCACCAACATCTCCCTCTTGCCCATCGATATGGTCACCTCGAGCACCCTGTCTTTCTCGACCTTTGCTGTCGTGACCTCATACCCCAAGAGAAGCTTTACCCCAAGCGACCTTACGACCGCCTCCAGCGCCTTGTAGAGTCGATACCCGCTGACAGAGGGGGGGAGGGTCGGGGTCTCGAATATCTTGGTTTTGACCACCTTTTCTATATACTTGATCACCTCGTCGCCCCTTCTTAAGCCAAGGACCGCGGGCGTCGCGATCCTCTCGCCGTCCCTGACGTTTTCGTAAAGCGCCATGGAGACCCCCTCGAGGAAGTCAGGGTCATCGAATTTCCGGGCCAGGGTGAGGGAGGTCATCCCGGAGCTCCCTGCCCCGAGCTTGAGATCGATAGTCCTCCCCCTGAAGTGGGGAAGCTCGACCCCCTCGACGGTCAAGGTCGAAATGTTGTGGGCCATATAGGCGGGGTAGAAGTCCCTGAGGCCCTGAAACCCGCATATCAAGACGTCCCCCTCGTCGCGCAGATCGCCCGCCGCCATGCTGGAGGAGAGAAGGGAGGTGGGCTTTATGGTTCCCACGGCGGTCGGGAGGAGAAAGTTCCTGTCGAGATCGCCGACGTATTTGACGCCACCCGACTCCGCGGCCTCCTTGAAGGCAGTCACCCCCCCCTCGATGAAATTCATCCCCACCTTCGAGTAGGGGTGATCCGGATTTTTTGCGATAAGCTCCGCGATCCCCTCCCTGGGCGAATCGAGGGGACGGATTCCCTCCGGCGGATAGTGCCCCAGATAGTCGATCGTCCCGGTAAATATCGTGATGATCCCTATCCCCTTTCCGACTATGAGGACTTTCTTCCCCTCCTTTGCCGCCGTTATCCCGGACATCAATCCGCCGAGACCGGCCCCTATTACGACCACATCGTAGTTCATCCCTTTTTATCCTTTTTATCGACCTTCGCGTTGTCATCGCCGTCAGCCTTTCCGACCTTGTCAAGGGCGAAAAGGCCCAGGTAGATGCCCTCCATCAGCTGCTCCTCGACGAGCTGGTCTCCCCGGAGGATCGGCCTTATTCCCCTCCAGCGCTCCTCAAGGAACCTTATCAGGATGTCGTTGGCCCTGTAGTCGGAGACCATCCCAAGCTCGTGGAGAATCCCCAAGAGGCGATACGTGCAGAAACCCCCCTGGCAGGAGCCCATTCCGACGCGGGTCCTGTGCTGTATGTCGTTGAGGTCGGTGGTGCCCGTCTCCTCGATCACCTTCAGTATCTCCTTTTTCGTTACAAGCTCGCACTCGCAGATTATCTCCTCGATCCCCTCCGGCTTCTTTCTCGACAGTATCTCTATCTTGTCAAACCGATTCCCCAGCTTGTAAAACTCCCCGCTCTCGGAGCCGAGAATCGGCCTCTCCGCCGTACTGCACGGAATATGAACGCCGAGCTCCTTCGCAATGAGGTCCACGACCTTCTCCGCCATGAGCCTGTATGTGGTCAGCTTTCCCCCGACGACGCTCACAAGACCCCTCACATCGTCGATAACCCCGTGGTTTATAACGGAAAAGCTTCTCGATATATCCCTGCCCCCCTCGTTTCCGCCGGCGCCTCCCTTAGAACCCAGGAGAGGCCTTATCCCCGCGTACGCCCTGATCACCCTGGCATCGACCGAGGGCGGGAGCATCAGGGCCGCCTCCGCCAGCATCATCTCGACCTCCTCCCTCGTCACGGTGAACTCCTCCGGGTCGCCGACCTCGATGGAGGTGGTGCCGATAATCGATGTGGGCTCGTTGGGAACGATGATATCGCCGTCGCCGGGGGGGCGCAGTCTGTTGATTATGGTATTGTTGATCCTCCTGTTGAAGATAAGGAGGCTCCCCTTGAAGAGGCTCAACGGGACGTGGACGCCGGACAGAGCCGCCACGTTCCCCGCCCATCCGCCCGTAGCGTTGACCACGAACTTGGCGCGAATCCTGTGCGTCTCGCTCGTGTTTTTGTCCCTGACAAGGACGGTCCTGACCCTCGATCTCTCCACAACAATCCCGACCGCCTCGGTGTGTATCATCACCCTTCCCCCGTTCGCCTCGCTGTCCGCGGCGTTGTCGATGGTGAGGCCGAAGGGGTCAACGGCGGCGTCCGGCACCCGAATTATCTCCCTTGCGTTCCCGGTGAGGTTCGGCTCGATCTTCCTCGCCGCGGAGAGGCTCATGAACTCCGTCTCGATCCCCACCTCGTCGCAGGCGGTGACGAATTTATCTACGTACCTCCTGTCGTCCTGGGGGAGCCTCACAAAAAAACCGCCCGTGTCCTCAATATTCCTCGACGCGATTTTCTTAAGAATCCTGTTTTCCTCGACGCACTCCCTGGCAGACTCCGGGTCTTTGACGGCGTATCTGCCGCCGCTGTGCAAAAGGCCGTGGCATCTGCCGGTGGCGCCAGCGGCAAGGTCACCCTTCTCCACGAGGATCGTCTCTATCCCCCTCAAGGTCAGGTCCCGGGCGATACCCGTTCCGGTGACCCCACCCCCGATTACAACAACTTCCGTGTGAAAGTCCAATTTCACTCCTCTCTAAAAATCCGGCCCAAACTCCATTTCTCCATCCCCGTCACGGCCGTGAATTATGTTGTCATTCCCAACTCGATTGGGAATTATCCTGTCATTCCTAACTCGATTTGGGACTATACTGTCATTCCCAACTTGATTGGGAATCCAGTGAATATCAACCTGGTTCCCCGCTTTCGCGGGGACAAGCCTGGATTCCCGTTTTCACGGGAATGACAATTATAAAGGGAATGACATATATCACAATATTCGTCTATAAGCACATTATTCCCAACTCGACCTGGAACTATACTGTCATTCCCAACTTGATTGGGAATCCAGTGAATATCAACCTGGTTCCCCGCTTTCGCGGGGACAGGCCTGGATTCCCGTTTTCATGGGAATGACAATTATAAAGGGAATGACATATAACATACATATATATAATATATCAAGTTTCGTCTACAATCCCGTCGTTCTCAAACGGACCGGAAATGACAATCAATATTTGTTCCCTATAAAAAAACGTCTACCTGCCCCCCTTAAAGAAACGACATGGCAATTCATAACTTCGTGCTCACCCTCTTAACCGCCTCCTTCCATCCCTTGTATAGCCTCTCCCTCTCCGACTTGTCCATGGCCGGATTGAAAACCCTCTCCACCTCCCTGCACTCTGTAAGCTCCGCTCCGCTCTTCCAGAAGCCGGAGCCGAGGCCCGCCAGGTATGCGGCGCCGGCCGCTGTGGTCTCGATCATCTTCGGTCTCTCCACGTCGATGTCCAGGATGTCGGACTGAAACTGCATCAGGAAATTGTTCGAGGCGGCGCCGCCGTCCACCCTGAGAAGGTTCATATCGACCTCCGACTCCTCGTTCACAACCTCGACGAGGTCCTTTGTCTGATAGGCGATCGACTCGAGGGCGGCCCTTGCCAGATGACTCCTGCCGGAGCCCCTCGTTATCCCCAGGATGCCTCCCCGGGCGTGCATGTCCCAGTAGGGGGCGCCCAAACCCACGAAGGCGGGCACCATGTAGAGGCCGTGGTTGTCGTCGACGCTCTTGGCCAGCTCCTCGGTCTCCTTCGCGTCCTTGATAATCTTCAGCTCGTCCCTCAGCCACTGGATCGCCGCGCCGGCGATGAACACCGCCCCCTCCAGCGAATATATCGGTTTTCCCTCGTCGCTGCACGCAATGGTCGTGAGGAGCCCCTTCTCCGAGTGGACGATCCCGTCGGTGACGGACAGAAGAAAGCAGCCGGTGCCGTAGGTGTTCTTGGCCATGCCGGGCTTCGTGCACCCCTGCCCGAAGAGGGCGGCCTGCTGATCGCCCGCTACTCCGGTTATGGGAACCTTCCGGTCCATTGGGAGCTTCTCCGCCGTATGGCCGAATAGGGAGGCGGAGTCCTTGACCACAGGCAGCATCGCCTCGGGAACGCCGAGAATATCGAGGATCTTTTTGTCCCACTCCTTCTTCTCTATGTTGAACATCAGGGTCCTCGAGGCGTTGGTGTAGTCGGTGGCGTGGACTTCTCCGCCCGAGAGGTTGTACATGAGCCACGTGTCTATCGTCCCGAAGAGTATCTCCCCCTTCTCTGCCTTATCCCTCGCCCCGGGGACGTTATCCAAAAGCCACTTGACCTTCGTGCCGGAGAAATAGGCGTCGACCACAAGGCCGGTGTTTTTCTTGAAGAGCGGCTCATACCCCGCCGATTTAAGCTCGTCGCATATCCCGGCGGTCCTCCTGCACTGCCAGACTATGGCGTTGTGGATAGGCACTCCGGTCTCCTTCTCCCATAGGACGGTGGTCTCCCGCTGGTTGGTGATACCTATGGCGTGGATTTCCTTGAGCTCCACTCCGCTCCTCACGCAGGCGTCGAGCATCGTCTCCTCGACGCTCTTCCATATCTCCATTGGGTTGTGCTCGACCCAGCCCGGCTTCGGGTATATCTGCGTGAACTCCTTGTACGCGCTTCCGACAACGGCCCCCTTTTCATCAAAAATAAAGACCCTGCTTCCGGTTGTGCCCTGATCGATGGCCATGATATATCCGCCCATGTCTTGCTCCCCTATCGCTATTAATAAACAGTGTATGAACCCTGATTTGAAAGATCAAGATAACATTAACTTTTTATTATATCACCTGTTATCTCCAAATCAAAATTTTTTTACTTACCTTACATATTATATTAACCCGGTTCCGGAACCCCCACTGACAGACCAAAACCTGTCAGTGATACCCAACGCACAAACACCACCCTCTGGATTCCCGCTTGCGCGGGAATGACAAATATAAAGGGAATTGCATTTAACAATATTTACTCCGCCCATAATAAAGCCATTCCTAACCCGACCGGGAACTATAATGTCATTCCCAACTCGATTGGGAATCCAATGAATACTATTTCAGTTCCCCGCTTCCCAAGGTAATGACATTAGATATAGGGAATGACAAATATATATGTAATGACAAGCACAAAAAGGATGACAGGCAATAACTATTCCCCTTTTTCAAGAACCGACAAGGGAGCCAAGCCCCTTGACTATCGCCTCGGCCTCGCCTATCATCTCCCTCACAACGTCCCCGGCGTGTTTAAGCCTAGTTATCATCCCGCCGATCTGCCCGCAGTAGACCGTCCCCTCGTCGATGTCGCCGTTCTGGGACGCCAGCTGGGAGCGTCCCTCCCCTATCAGGTCGGCAAGTTCCTCGGCTGTGGCGCCTGACATCTCCGCCTTGTTTATCCTCTCGGTCAGCGAGTTTTTGACGCTCCTCACCGGGGCGATTGTCCTTGCGGTCAGGATGGTGCCCGTGTCCGTGACGTTGAGAATCGCCTCCTTGAACTTCGGGTGCGCCCTCGCCTCGTGGGTTGCGGCGAACCTCGTCCCCACCTGGACGCCCTTGGCCCCCAGCGCCAGGGCCGCCACAAAGCCCCTCCCGTCCGCAATTCCACCGGCCGCGACAACAGGGATAGAGACCCTGTCGACGGTCTGTGGGACAAGGGCCACCGTGGTTATCTCGTCAAAGCCGTCGTGTCCCCCCGCTTCTATACCCTCCACGACTATCGCATCCACGCCGGCATGGGCCCCCTTCTCCGCAAGGGAGACGTTGGGAGAGACGTGAATCACCTTCAGTCCCGCATCGTGAATCTTTCCAGTGAAACGCTTGGGGCTCCCGGCGGACGTCGATATGACGTTCGCACCGCCTGCGATCACAGCATCTATCAGATCTTCCGCATCCGGCCTCATGAGGGGGATGTTCACCCCGAAGGGCTTTTTGGTCAGCCCTTTTACGAGCTCAATCTCCTTTTTAAGCTCTTCCACCGTCATACCGCCGGCGGCGAGAATCCCCAGCCCCCCCGCTTCCGAGACGGCGGAGCAGAGCTCATGGTAACATATCCAGACCATACCCCCCTGAATTATCGGATATTCGATACCGAGCAGATCGCAAAGTTCCGTCTTAAACATAATAACCTCCGGCAACTGAATTATTTTTGAAAGTATACTAACTTTTCCAGCGGAGGTAAAGGAAAATTGAAATTGGGCTTGAACAATTCATTTCTCTCTGGTACTATTTGCCTACAATATGCAATAGGGGGGCTGAGATTTTTCAAAAGAATTTAAATGAGGTAAAATATATGAAGAGAAAAAACCTACTTCCGGTTATCCTCTCTCTCGTTTTGGCCGTATCGCTTTTGACCGCGGCATACGGCCAGGATCTCAAAACAAGGGTAAACGAGATCGAGAGGGCGCACCTCGATGGGAAACTTGACGGAGTAATAAATAAGTATAAGGGTCAGGTAAAGGAAAATCCCAACGACCCAGTCCTTCACTATCTCCTGGGGATAGCCTATCTCTATTCCGAGATGGACGTCAAGGAGGCAACCTTCGACAAGGCGTACAAGGAGCTTGCCAGGGCGAAAGAACTCGATCCAAACATGAAATACGTCAACTACTCCCTCGGAACAGTCTACTGGTACAGGGGGGAGCATGAAAAGGCCCTGGACGCCTACAGGGAGGAAATAAGGCTCGACCCTGAAGACGGCTGGAATTATTACAACCTGGGGCTCGCCTACGAGGGATTGAAGAAGTGGGACAAGGCGTGGAGCCAGTACATCATCGCCATAGAGAAGGACCCGACAATACACTACGCCCACAACAACCTTGGGGGGATTGCCCTGAACTGGAAGGGAGATTTTTTCCGGGCTCTCGATGAATTCAAGGCGGCGATGGAGCTGAAGCCGGATGAAAAGCTCTACAGGAAGAACTACAACAAGGCCGTAAAAAAGCTTAAGGGTTTGAAGGATTCGGTGGAAAAGGGGGAGCTGACCCTCCCCACGGACGAGAAAAAGAAGCTTAATAGCCTCGACCTGAAGGAGGTGGAGGTGGAGTAGGGATAGTCGAAGCTACAATCCTTCGAACACTGTCCAAGCAAACCGATCTTCACGGCATTACTGGCTGATCTTTGGATTTTTCAGACGCATTAAAAGAATGCGTGTATTCCTTGACAGTTTCTAAAACCGATGACATAATTGCCATATTTTATTTTAAAGATGTTTGTAAACTCTCGCTGAATAAAATAGATATGATTCAACTCATTTCTTTAATAAAATAAGTGGAGAAAACGGCCATGAAAAAGGAGATTGCAAAAAACGACTTGTACGAAATCTATGTAGACACGACAAAAAATCGAACTCATATTATCTATAGGGGATTCTGGGAAAATCTTAACGATGTTCCAAATTTGTTGGAAGACCACAAACGGGCCATGAGTGAAGTAAAAAGAGGGTTTACCAGTATCACGGACATCTCCGAGATGAAAACACCAGGCCAAGATGTAATTCAGCTCTTAATTGAAATGAGGAACATTTCCAATAAAAAAGGACAGGGTAAGATAGCAAGGATCGTGGATAAGGCGTTAATAAAAATCGTATCTCGAAGGGTTGATAGGGAGAGTGATATGGATTTGGATGTCGAAAACTTTGCTACATACAAGGAGGCGGAAGCGTGGCTTGACAGCTTTGAAAATTGATGAGATACTTGACAGCTTTGAAAACCGATGAGATAATATATAGGCATCGAATTAATAGTTCGATGCCTTTTTTTCATGGCGGTCGAGTATATCAAGCCTTTATATTGCGAGGTAACCACCAATAGTATTTTTATTTCAAATATGGCTGTGGACTCTTGCTGAGGTATATCGAAATAATCCAACGCATTTCTTTCTAATATGATAAGGGGAGAAAAGTTGCCATGAAAAAGGAAATTGCGAAAACCAAGATGTACGAAATGTACGTGGACACGGCGAAAAATCGAACACACATTATTTTCAGAGGATTCTGGGAGCGTCTTGACGATGTTTCAAATCTGCTTGAGGATTTCAGAAGAGTCATGGCTGAAGTTAAAAGTGGATTTACCAGCATCACAGACCTCTCAGATATGAAGCCCCCGTCCCAGGAAACCTCTCAGCTCTTAGTTGAGATTAAGAATATCGCCGATAAAAAGGGACAGGGCAGGGTGGCAAGGGTCGTGGACAAGAAGCTAATAAAAATTGTTTCTCAGAGGATCAGCAGAGAGAGCGAGATGGGCACAGAGGTCGAACACTTTGCCACATACAAAGAGGCGGAAGCGTGGCTTGACAGCTTTAAAGATTGATGAAATAGGAAGCGCCCACCATATTTAAAAAGCACTTCATATATGGAGTGCTTTTTTTTATCAATCATCCGGCGTCGCTCGACAGGCTCGCGATGTGCCGCTCGACAGGCTCGCGATTTGCCGCTCGGCCGGCTCGCGATATACCGCCCCGGCCGCCCGCCCCCGTCCCACCCGCCCCGGTTGTTTTAACCTTGTTATGCTGGCTATCCACCGCCTCTCACCTATTGTCAACTCTTTGCCCTTTTCAGCCTGCCCTCGGCCGTTTCCCGCCTGCCATCCACCCTTTTCCCGTTTGCCGTCTAAAATTTGCCTTCCGCCTTTTGCGTTCGCTGTTTGCGTCCGCCGCTTGATATATGTAATTCAGAGTCCGCCCCCCCCCAACACCGTTTAACTCCGTTTTCTCTCCTCCACAAGCCGCCCCTTTTCCTTGGCAATGTAGTCGAAAAGATCGAGTATCCACTTAGGGTCTTTCGGGTCTTCCGGCATGTCGAGAAAGGAGATGAAGGGCTTTATGTCGAGGACCTCGGTGTCGTCGATAGCGTCCAATCCCTTCAGCACCAGTACGTTTTCCCTCCGCTCAAGAAGCTCCACCACCGTAAGTCCGATCGGATTCGGCCTTACAGGCGAGCGCGTGGAGAAGATCCCTTTCACCGGGAATTCCTTGAATCCCCCGGGGTGGACCCTTTTTATCCGGCGGGCCCCTTCATTGGTAAACTGGGTCAGAAAGAGGACTATAACGTGACTGAACTCCTCTATTCCGTCAAGACAACCGGCGTACTCCTCGTCGACGACTATCTCCGAAACCTCCATCTCCACGTACTGATCGAGGGCCAGCTCCCTGTCGATCTTTAGGTCCTGATCTTCGGGATAGAGACACGCTTCTTTGCGGCCGCTTTTCACCGTTCCTATCTGCTTCAGCTTGAAATCGATCATGGTTCAAATCCTTTTTCATGGATGAGTAACACAACTCAACCTTTGATTAACACGGGAAAAGCGAAAGTTTATCTAAATTCCACTGCAGCCCCTCCCTAAAAAAATCTTTCAGGCCTGAACAGAATTTATTTCGACTTCCGTCCTTTCTTTGCGGGCTCTTTCTTTGCGGGCCTTCTCTGCTTCAGGGCGGTTTTGGGGGCCGTGTCTCCCTCAAACGCATTGGCGCAGGCCGAGCCGAAGAGGGCGGGCCACAGGAGATATGAAATGTAGAAGGCAAAAAATATGCTGACAATCGAGAACATTATCCCCAAAAGGGGAAACACAAGGAGCGCCAGCATCGCAAAAACTGCGGCATATATCACAACGAAGGCAATTATGTAGTCCCCAAAGACCTTTAAGATCCTTTTAAATATGTCGAATATCCTGAAGGCGTCGGTATAATTCTCGTCTCCCTTCGCGTAGTTCGCAACCGCCATAGGATATAAAAACGCGATCAGCATCACCAAAAAGAAACTTACCGCAAGAATGGAAACCCCTATTATTACTATTGTGACTCCCACGCTGACCTTCGCAAAGAGGACGAGCACGCCGATAAAGAGGACCGTCATGCCGAAAGAGCCCACGATCATCGGGGGTACGATGTAACACAGGCCGATGAGAAAGAGCCATAATCCCTGAAAAAAGAGTTCCTTGAAGTCGTCCCATTCCGGCAAATAAGGCTCACCCCCGTTTAAGACCGATTTAAAGATTTTATACATGTATCCGACCGAAATGAAATTCGCTATGGGACATGCGCTTATCGCCGCCCCAATGAGTATCTTGATCGGCCACTCTTCGTCCCCAAACGGATAAGAAAACGCCCTATTGATATTTATCACCGCAGTCTCCCAAATCTGAATCTGTCAAAAAGAAATCTAAATCTCAATCGCATATCATCAACATATCTTTATTACATATACCTCTGTTCATCCACACAGAAGCATCGTACATTTTTCATTCCGATCAGTAAGATAGCTACACCGCCTTTATTTCCCCGGGACTACCGGTACAGATCCGACATCTCCGATAAACGCCTTCGAGCAGGCGCGTCCGATAAGGCCGAACCAGACGAGATAGTAAAGGTAAAAGATCAAGAAAAGGTTTGCAATGGAAAAGAGCAGCCCAATAAAAGGCAATATGGTCAAAAGGGAGATAAAGAAAACGACACAGAACATTATAAGATAGGCGATAACGTAGTCTCCGAAGACCATGAATATCTTGGAAATAATATCGAACAACCGAAATGCCTCCCCGAACCTCTCTCCACTCTTTGCGTAATTGGCCAGGGCCATCGGGTAAAGGGCTATCGCAATAAATGCGAGGATTAAGCCGATAAGGAAAAAGAATATGCCCATGAACGCTACAACGATAAACTCGTCCCCATTTTTCAAATCATAAAAATACCATCCCCCTACAGCCAATCCTACGCCGAAAAGGATCAAGAACAGCGGGATAAAATAGTAGCAGAGCTGAATGAAAAACACCCAGAATCCCCGAATAAAATATCCCTTGAAATCGTCCCATTCCGGCATATAGAGCTCCTCGTTGTTCACAGCCGCCTTGAAGACGGTGTAGGCATAGCCCTTGCTGAAGAAGTTTACTATCGGAATAAAGACGAAGACCGTGCCGATCAGAAGCTTTATAGCCCAGTCATCATCCTCAAACGGATACGAAAACGCCTCTTTGACATCCATCATTTTCTCCTGTTTTTCGTTTTTCTGTTTCCCTTGCCACCCTCGGCGGGACGAAGGAAGCCGTTCTTATGTCATTCCCAGCTTGATTGAAAATCCAGTAAGAATCAGTCTGGATTCCCGCTTCCCAAGGGAATGACAAATAATACAATATTTCCTTCGGCCATCCTCACTGACAAGCCGGAGCTTGTCAGTGTCACCCAAGCCAAAGACACCATCCCTCTGGATTCCCTCTTGCGCGGGAATGACAATAAATAAATTGTATTGTCCCTCCCTGCTTCATTTCAAATTATTCCATCATTCCCAGCTTGACTGGGAATCCAGTGAATATCAACAGTGTTCCCCGCTTTCGCGAGGACGGGTTTGGATTCCCGTTTCCCAAGAGAATGAGATGTAAATTTAACAACGACCGATGGACCAATAAACAGGGCCTTTCCAATATCTAAAGGCGAAGCTCCGCATAGAATCTGAAACCTTTACCCACGATTACAAAAAATCTGCCAAAAAGAACTCTATATCCAGTCTCTGTAGCTACCCAACGCCAGCGCCGCAAACAGTACAACCGAAGACGCAAAAAACGTCACCATAGCCTTGAAATCACCGGCAAGAAGGTGTGAATAAGATTCAGGGAAAAGGGCCGCTAAAACGGTAAGTATTCCACAAAGGATGGTCATAATGTGCCAGATCATCGATCACTCCTTTTAATTATCCCGTTTTTCCCGCCCCATTAAAAATGAACACTATATTAACCTTTTATCTCTAATATATCACACAACGGCCATATGTCAAAAGGTATTGTCCCTTTATGGATTTTTCACGCCATCAATTAGATACACATATTATCGGAGGGATTCTATTGCGGACGGGAACGCTCTGATAAGTTGACAGTAGGAAAATCAGAACCGGCCTGAATCAAGACGTTGGGCTGTAGACGGACGCCAAAAAAAATCTAAACACCTTCGGCCTCACTAAATCAGCCCCCCCTTCTTCATGTGAACCATGAGGATGGAAATCGCCGCCGGGGTGACGCCCGGTATCATCGAGGCCTGGCCGATGGAGGAGGGCCTCACCCCTTCTAACTTTTCGGTGACCTCAAGCGAAAGGCCGGATAGCCCCCGGTAGTCGAAGTCCTCCGGGATCACCACGCCGTCCATCTTCTCAAGCCTCCCTATCTGCTCGTCCTGGCGCCTTATATACCCCTCGTACTTGACCTCCACCTCCACCTCGGATAGGGCCTCGTCGTCCACCTCCGAGATCTGGGGGGCGATCGCCCTGATCGTCTCGATCGTCACCTCCGGCCTCCTCAATATCTCCCTTAACGTGACCTGTTTTTTTATCTCCGGTACGTTGAGGCGGTTAAGCATCTCGTTCACCTCTCTCTTCGGGTTTATCTTCTCTTCGACGGCGGAAAGCCCCCTCTTAAGCGCCTCCTTCTTTTCGAGGTAGAGCCTCCAGTCGTCGTCCGAGACAAGCCCAACGTCGCGACCCGTCGGCGTCAGTCTGAAAATGCTGTTTCCTTCCCTCAGGCTCAGGCGGTACTCCGCCCGGGAGGTGAACATCCTGTAGGGCTCCTTCGTCCCCTTGGTGACGAGGTCGCTTATCATGACGCCGATGTAGGCCTCGGAGCGCTTAAGGATCAGCGGCCCCCTCCCTTCGGTCCTCAGCGCGGCGTTTATCCCGGCGATTATCCCCTGGGCCGCCGCCTCCTCGTAGCCGGAGGTGCCGTTTATCTGCCCGGCGAAGTAGAGGCCCGAGACCCGCTTCGTCTCGAGCGACATCTTAAGCTCAGTGGGGGGGATCATGTCGTACTGGATCCGATAGGCGGGCCTGACTATTTCCGCCGCTTCGAGCCCCGGGATCGAGCCGATGATCTTTCGCTGTATCTCCAGGCTCAGTATCGTGAATATCCCGTTGACGTAGACCTCGGTCGTAGCTATCCCCTCCGGCTCCAGGAATATCTGGTGGCGCTCCTTTTCCGGGAAGAAGATCACCTTCTCCTCGATGGAGGGGCAGTACCGTGGGCCCTTTCTGGCGAGGAACTTTTCCTCCACGTATTTCGCGTCAACGGCATCCCTGATTACCCTGTGGGTATTCTCGTTGGTATAGGTTATATAGCAGGGAAGCTGATCCCTCTCTATCGGCGGCGACCTGAAGGAAAAGGGGCGTATCGGCCATTGGAGGGGCTGAAGCTCCGTCCTCTCCCACTCTATCGTCTTTCCGTCCACCCTGGGCGTTGTGGCGGTTGCGAACCTCTCTATCTCAAATCCCAGCTCCATAAGGGAGTCGGAGAGCCTTATGGAGGGAAAATCGCCCAGCCTTCCGGCCGGAAACTCGAAGTCGCCGATGCTGATCATCCCCCGCATGAAGGTCCCCGTGGCGAGGACCACGGAGGTCGAAAGATACTCGTCCCCCGTGGCGGTGACGACACCGGAGACCTCCCCCCCCTCGGCAATGATCTTATCGACCATCTCCTGCTTGAGGTCGAGGTTCTCCTCCTTCTCCAGCGTCCACTTCATGTAGGCGCGATACGCCGTCCTGTCCGCCTGTGCCCTCGAAGACCTCACCGCCGGCCCCTTTGTGGAGTTGAGCGTCCTGAACTGGATCCCGGAGCTGTCTGTGGCAAGGCCCATCTCTCCCCCGAGGGCGTCTATCTCCTTTACCAGCTGCCCCTTGGCCAGCCCCCCCACGGCCGGGTTGCAGGACATCTGCCCGATGTTGTCGGCGTTGCTGGTTATGAGCAGGGTCTTTCTCCCCATCCGGGCGGCCGCCAGCGCCGCCTCGCACCCGGCGTGGCCCGCCCCAACGACTATTACATCGTATCTCTTCATGGAGCCTTTGATCTTATCTTTTTAAAGGGCGTGAAAAACATTACAAAGGGTATTGAACAAAAAACTCACGGCGTGGATTTTTTAATCAAATCAGTCCTGACAAGCAAGACCCTGTCCCCCTGCCCCTACCCGATCCCGATCTCCTCGTCGGTGAGGTAGCAGGCGGGATCTGCGGCCCAGGTGTCGCCGGTCATCGCCTCGGCCCTGGCCCTGAAGTTTCCGGCGCAGACATCAAGCCACCGGCAGGAGGCGCACCTCCCTTTCACGAACTCCCCTTTTTTCTTGAGCCTCGCCATGAGCGTATTCGTGGTGTCGGTCCAGATCTCGGAGAAGGGCCTTTCCCTGACGTTTCCGAGGGGGCGGCTTCTCCAGAACTGGTCAGGGTAGACCTCCCCGTCCCAGCCCACGCACCCGATCCCCAGACCGGAGGAGTTCCCCTTGTTCATTATGAGGAGGCCCATTACCTCCTCGGCCCTCGCCGGGTCTTCCTCCTTGAGCTTAAGATAAATATATGGGCCGTCGGCGTGGTTGTCCACGGTCAGGACCTCCGTCTCTTGGCCGGCCTCGAAGAGCTTTTTTGTCCTCTCCATGATCAGATCGAGGACTCCCCTCGTCTCGTCGTGAGAAAGCATTAGGTCTGTGATGCCGCCCCCCCTGCCTGTCACGACGAGGTGATAGAAGCATATCCTCGGAATCTCCATTGATTCCACCATGTCGAATATCCCCGGGATCTCGGCCATGTTCATCCTGTTTATCGTGAAGCGTAAGCCGACCTTTATCCCCTCCTCCATGCAGTTCTCCACCCCTCCAATCGCCCTGTCAAAGGCGCCTTGGGTGCGCCTGAAGGAGTCGTGGGTCTTCCTCAAACCGTCAAGGCTCACCCCCACGTAGGAGAGGTTTCTCAATTTCATCTCTCTCGCCCACCTCTTCGTGATCAGCGTCCCGTTGGTGGAGATGACCGCCCTTATTCCCTTCTCTACGGCGAAGTCCACGAGCTGGACGAGGTCTCTTCTCATCAGCGGCTCCCCGCCGGAAAAGAGGATAACGGGACTCCCGAAGGAGGCGAGGTCCTCGATCAGCCCCTTCGCCTCGCCGGTGTCAAGCTCCCCCGCATAATCGAGGTTTTCCGAGTCGCTGTAGCAGTGGATGCACCTCAGGTTGCAGCGCCGGGTGCAGTTGAAGACCACCACCGGCTTCTTGTCCTCGGAGAACTGGAGTAGGTGGGAGGGAAGATCCTTCGACCTCGCCCCGTAGCGGATCACGTCCGACTGCTCCACCGCCCCCATGTATAGTTTCGAGATACCTATCATATCAATCTATCAAATATTGTCATCGTCTCCTCCCCTTGCCACCTTTCGGCCGGCGCGAACCACCGGGAGCGCCCGGCCCCCCCATTGAGATTCCCGTTAGCTCCGGAGGGGGCCCCACGAAGTACTCCATTATCGACCCCACAAGGCCGAATACGGTGTGATCGAGGGCCTCCACCGCCACCTTAAGCCCGGCCCCTTCGGCCGCCTCGGTCGTTATCGGGCCGATGGACGCCGCCGGGGGAATGGTGAAATCGGCCTCATCGAGGATGCCGTTTTTATCCACCAGCTCCCTGAAGTTCTTCGCGGTGGAGCCGCTGGTAAATGTGACGAGGTCCGCCCCTTCAAGGGCCTCCATCATCTCGTCTCTGGAGATGTCGGGGCAGACCGTTCTGTAGGCGGGAACGTCGTCGACTTCAGCCCCGGCACCGATAAGAAACTCCGGAAGGACCTTCCTCGCGCCCTCGGCCCTGAAGAGGAGCATCTTTTTCCCTGAGAGTTCCCCCCCCTTCGCCTCGATGATCGCTTCCGCCAACGCCTCGGCGATGTAGTCGTCCGGCATTATGTCGGCCAATATCCCGAACTCATGGAGGGCCCGGGCCGTGCCCGGACCCATTACCGCCACTTCGATCCCGGCGAGGGAGCGCCCGTCGAGGTTCTCCCCGTCGAGATACTGAAAAAATGTCCTCGCCCCGTTGGGACTCGTGAAGACTACTACGTCGTAGTCCTTCAGGTTTCTTATCGCCTCGATGATCGGTTCATCCGATTGAGGGGGGACTATCTCGATTGTTGGGAGGAGCGCGGGCTCCGCCCCGAGGCTCTTCAGGTGATCCGTAAGCTCGAAGGCCTGATCCCTGGCCCTGGTAACCACGATCTTCTTGCCGAAGAGGGGCTGGTGCTCGAACCACGACAGCCCCTCGGCCAGGTCAACCACCTCGCCCACCACCATCACCGCCGGGGCCTCTATCCCCTCTTCCTCGACGATATCCGCTATCTCCTCGAGGTCGCCTAAGACGCTCCTCTGCCTCGGCGTCGTTCCCCATGAGATCACCCCCGCCGGAGTGTCGGGATCCATCCCCCCGGAGATAAGGGCATCCACGTTCTCCCTTATCCGCATAATCCCCATGAGGATCACTATCGTCCCCGGGAACCGGGAGAGATACTCCCAGTCCACGCTCGTATCATCCTTCGTCGGGTCTTCGTGCCCGGTGACAAACGCCACCGCCGAAGCGTACTCCCTGTGGGTTACCGGTATTCCCGCATAGGCTGGAACCGCGGTGGCCGACGTGACGCCCGGTATCACCTCGTAGTCTATCTCCTTTGCCGTGAGCGCCATCGCCTCCTCCCCCCCACGCCCAAAGACGAAGGGGTCTCCACCCTTCAGACGCACCACGAACTGCCCCTTCTTCGCCTCTTTTACAATGAGATCGTTTATCTCCTTCTGGGACATCGAGGCCTTCCCCCCCATCTTCCCCACGTAGACCAGCTCGGCGTCCTTCCTCGTGTGGGAGAGGATCTCCTTGTTGACGAGGTAGTCGTAGATTACAACATCGGCACCTGCAAGGGCCCATGCACCTTTAAGCGTAAGGAGGCCCGGATCGCCCGGCCCCGCCCCCACGAAATATACCACCCCGCGGAATCCCTTCTCCCTGCCGCCTTTATCCATCAACTATCTTACCCCCCCAAGTCTTTATGAAGCAAAAGGAACAATTCATCACCCCAAGCCCCCCCAAAAAAAACAAATTTTATTAACCCTCCGGCGCCATGTCAAGCAGCCTCCCCGCGCCCCTCCCCAAAAGCTCCTCCCCAAGCTCCCTCCCTATCTCTGCTCCATCCTCCATCTCCCCCGAAGCCTCCCCCTCCAACATATCCCTCCCGTCCGGGGAGAGGACCCTTCCCTTGAGCATGAGCCTCCCGTCAACGATTCTCGCGTACCCCCCCACGGCCGAGCGGCAGGTGGCGCCGAGCGTCCTGACGAGGGCCCGCTCCGCCAGGACCGCGGCCCGGCTCTCGGCGTCGTCTATCGATGAGACCTCTTCCCGGAATCTTCGCCCCACCTCGACGGCCAGCGCCCCCTGGCCGACGGCGGGAATAAACTCCGCCGGATTAAGGTGAACGCGCTCAACGTCATCCAGCCCCAACCTGTCCATCCCCGCGGCGGCAAGGACCGTCGCGTCGCACTCCCCTTGCCCAAGCTTTTTGAGCCTCGTGTCCACGTTTCCCCTCATGGGGATAACCCTGAGGTCGGGGCGGATCATGAGGAGCTGGGCGCCCCTCCTCAGGCTCGAAGTGCCGACGACGGCGCCCTCCGGCAAATCCCCAATGCCTCCAATACTTGGGGGGGAGTCGCCCACCCGCCTCGATACGATAAGACAATCCTCCGGGTTGAGCCTCCTGGGGACGGCCCCGACAACAAGCCCCTCCGAAATCTCGGCGGGGAGGTCTTTCATACTGTGGACCGCGATGTCTATCTCCCCTTTGAGAAGCGCCGTCTCTATCTCTTTAACGAACAGCCCCTTTCCCCCCACCTTCCACAAGGGGACGTTATTCACACTGTCGCCCGCCGTCTTTATCGTGACGATCTCGGTATCGCAGCCAAGGGCACCCTTCAGCATCCCGGCCACTGTATTCGCCTGCGCCAGCGCCAGTCGGCTACCCCTCGTCCCTATCCTGATCTTCTTCATGTCGATTTTCCGAAAGGCCGAGGATCCCCTTTACGAGGTCGATGGTCATATCCCCGGCGAGCCACGCCTCCTTCTTGAGGTAGACCGTGGGGTCGTGGAGTATCTTGTTGATTATTGAATTCGTAAGCCTCCTTACCGCCTCCCTCTCCTTGTCATTGATCCCCCTCCATGAGGAGATAAGCTTTTCGGTCTCCTCCTCACCTATCTTCTCGAGTTTCTCTCTGAGCGACACGATGGTGGGAACCACGTCGAGGGATTCGAGCCAGCGGGTGAACTTTTCCGACTCCTCGGCGATTATCCTCCTGCAGTCCTCGGCCGAGCCCTCCCGCTCCTTCAGGTTTCTCCTTATCACGGAGTCGAGGTCATCGATGTTATACAGGGAGACATTGTCGATATCGGCGACCGAATCCTCCACGTCCCTCGGTACGGCGATGTCGATTATCGTAATCGGCCTTTCCCCCCTTCCAGAAAAGGCCCCCTCCACCATCGACTTCATTATTATCGGCTCCTTCGACCCGGTCGAACAGATGACGATGTCCGCGGCCTCGAGACCTTTATGGATTTCGTCCCAGGGCATCGCCCTCGCGCAAAACCTCTCCGCCAGGGAGAGCGCGGTCTCGTGGGTCCTGTTGGCCAGCAGGATCGACCCGACGCTCGATCCTATCAGGTTTCGCAGCGTCTCCTCCCCCATCTCGCCGGCCCCTATCATGAAGACCGTCTTTCCCGACACACCGCCCAGGGCCTCCTCGGCGAGCCAGACGGCGGCGGAGCCTATCGATACGGGGCGCGATGCGATGTCGGTCTCATTCTTGACGCGCTTAGCCGCAAAGAAGGCCCTGTGCATGAGCCTGTTCAGTATTATGCCGGTGGCGTCTGCGGAGGTGGCGGCCCGATAAGAGTCCTTTACCTGCCCCAGTATCTGGGGCTCGCCCACGACCATCGAATCGAGGGAAGAGGCGACGCTGAAGACGTGCTCGACCGCCTCCCTCCCCTCCTTGATGTAGAAATAGCTCCGCATCTCCTCCGGAACCCTGCCGTGGAACCTCCCGAGGTAGGAGATCGAAGACTCGACCGCCCTGTCCACGTCGACGGCACACCCGAGTATCTCCACCCGGTTGCAGGTGGACAGGAACACGCACTCCGTTATTTCGTTGAACTCCTTCAGACCCTCCAGGAACTTCTCAATAGAATCCTTGCTCAGGCCCATCTTCTCCCGGACGTCGACGGGGGCCGATTTGTGGCTCATCCCGACGACGAATATCTTGACGCCTTCCTCGCCCCACCGAGAAACGGGATCCAGCTCGATGTCGAGGTCGACGTCCTTCAACTTGCCGTCCCCGTTGAGGAGACTGTCGATTACGGCGTTAAGCTCTTTGGTTTTACCTTCGCTGATTATCCTGGCCAGAGGCAGCCTGGCCACCTTCCCCATGACCTCGGAAAGGCGCTTTCCGAAGAGGCCCGCCCCCCTCAAGTATTCCCTGATGCTCCCCATCAGCTGGATGACGCCCTCGTACTCCGGCCCGTAGATCACTTCCATGTCCTGCCTGATCTTTTTTGTCATGGCGGGGGAGACGCCGCCGGAGGATATGGCTATCGTGAGGTCGCCCCGGGAGACTACCGAGGGGAAGTAAAAATCGCATCTCTCCGGAACATCGACGACGTTTACCAAGACCCCCCGGCCTCGGCACTGCCTCTCGATCTCGCTATCCGTCTCATCGTCGCCCACGGCCGAAACACAGATAAAGACGTCGTCTAAAAGCTCCTCTTTAAACCTCCCCTTGACGTACTTGACCTTCCCCTCATCGATAAGTCGTTTGAGCCTATCTGTGACTTCCGGGGAGACGACGGTGACATCCGCCCCCGACTCAATAAGGGCCGCCGCCTTCCTCGTCCCCACCTCTCCCCCTCCCACCACCAGGGTCTTTCTGCCTTTAAGCTTTATGAACATGGGAAAGAGGTTTTTGGGACTCATATATCTATTAACCTAACTACTTAATTATCCTGACGCATATAAAAGGCCGCCATTATTATCCGGCGGCCGAAAAGGTAATACAGGCCAGCAGGTAATCACTCCCTCTGCTTCCTGTCGAGAAGTTGTTCTACTATTATCACGACATCTATCGGATTTGTCGACTTCGGGATATGAACCCTGGAGCCCAGCACGTCCTTGTCGTGCTCGTGGGGAGCGCCCTTGATCATCGAGCTCATGGTTACGAAGATAACGTCTTTGCTGAACTCCATTTCCTTGGCCAGGCTCATGAATCTCGTCCCGCCCATCTTGGGCATGATCTTGTCGGAAATGACTATCTCCGGCTTGGACTCCTGGAATTTCTCCAGGCCGTCTTCCCCGTCCACCGCGGTAATGACCTTGAATCCCGCCTCGACAAATTCCTTGCTCAGAATCTCCCGAAAGAACTTATCGTCGTCGACTATCAATACTGTTTTCTTTGCTACCATATCCCCACCATAACACAGTCTTATGGACTACAGGCAAATTTTATCTTCGGCGTATATCTTATTTATTATAACCAGAAATTCGCCTTCGGTCAATACTCCATCTTCGAGGGCCGAAAATAATTCAATAAAAACCCCGAATATCATCTGAGGCTCCATCTCGTCCCTGACGACCTTAACCGTGAAATCGAAGAGGGGCCTTATAATATCCTTCGCTCCGTATCCATAAGGCAGAACTGCCGAGAGCCGATCCCCCTGATTTTCGATCTCCGATACGGCCCTCACACCGATCCGATAGGTGAAAAAAGCGCCTATCAAAAGAGAAAGCGCAACGATCACGGCAAGGATAAGACTCCGGGAAAGGTTAAGACCCCCTTTCCCCTTGCCCTGCGGATTTTTCCCCGCGGCATTCCCCTCGCCTTTTCGATCTTTGCCCTGTGCACCTACCATAAATAGTCACCCCTGATATAATATTAACAGGATATTAATAACATAGACCTTTATCTCTCAAGTCAAGGTCATCGGTATCGCAAATATTCAAAATATTGAAAAACTTTAGCCCCCACCCCTCCGCCAAACCCAAACCGTCCCGGATAATAAAGCCTCGGTGCGCCTCGATCGCACCCTTTAGCCAATCCCGCACAGCATCGCAAAATCCTGAAGCACTCCCCTGCCCAAAAAAAGCCGAAGCAGTTTATCCCTTGGACCCCTTTTTGCCTTCCGAGACGGCGTCGATCACGCCCCCGAATAGGAGGGGGAGCATTATCTCGTGGTGACCGGTAAGCGATATGCCCCTCCCCGATTTCGAGGTGGGCCTTCCCACTACGTTCGTCTCCGGCCTGTACTGTCTCATAAAATCCATGTTTATCGCGGTGAAGTCGTCCACGTCGTGGCCGAGATTCCTGGCAAGGGTCAGGGCCTTCAGAAACACCTCCGGAAGGAGCACCGCCGAGCCGATGTTGAAATATACTCCCCGCTTAAGCGTCGCCACCGCGGCCGCAAACCTCCTGAAGTCCTCCATAGAACTCTTCCCTATTGCCTCCCCCGACGCATCCGGGTGCATGTGGATGATATCGGTCCCTACGGCGACGTGCACCGTAACGGGTGTTCCCGTTCTCATTCCGCCGGCAATTATACTTACATCCCTGTGGGGGAGCTTTTCATCCTCTATCATCTTCCCGACGGCCTCCCCCAATCCCAGTCCCTCCTTCGCCCCGTCAACAATAGCGGCGTTCAGCATCTTTGACGTCTCTTCCGCCATTCCGAACTCTCCACCCCCTATCACGTCCTCCACGTTCTCGGAGGTGTGACCGATATAGGCCATCTCGAAGTCGTGGATTATCCCGGCGCCGTTGAGGGCCACGAGGCTTACGATCCCCCGCTCCATCAGATCGACTATCAGCGGCCCCAGGCCCACCTTGATCACGTGGGCACCCATGGCCAGGATTACCGTCTTTTTTCCCATTACCGACTCGGCGACGGCGGAGACGGCGTCCTTCAAGTCTTTCGCTGCCAAGATGTTCGGGAGACGATTGAAATAGTCATTAAGCGTCATTCCGGCCACGGGCGGGGTGCAGACATCTTTGATTGAAACCTTGCTTTCCCGCCTGGACAGGGGATAGGTCTTTACCTTTGAAGTGTCGAGAGGCTCAAAGCGGTCTCTCTTCATCTACGCGCCCTTAAAGAGTTTGAAGTCAACCATTTCACATAGGACATGGGCCAGTGTGATGTGAACCTCCTGGATTCTGGGGGTATCCCCCGAGGGAACCAGAAAGGTGTAATCCGAAAGCTCCAGGGCCTTTCCGCCGTTCCCGCCCGAAAAGAGAATCGTCAGCAGATCAAGCTTCTTGCCCGCCTCCATACCCTTCAGCACGTTGGGGGAGTTGCCGCTTGTGCTTATTGCGATGACGATATCGCCCTCGGCGGCAAGGGCCTTTATCTGCTTTGCAAATATATCGGAAAAATCGTAGTCGTTTCCGATGCTCGTTATAATCGAGGTGTCCGTGGTAAGGGCGATGGCCGGAAGGGGAGGCCTCTCTATCTTGAAGCGGTTCACAAACTCGGCAGCTATATGTTGGCAGTCCGCGGCGCTCCCGCCGTTTCCGAAAAGCAGGAGCTTGTTTCCGCGCTTGAAGGCCTCGACTATCTCTCCGACAACCTCCTCGATTTTCGATTCATTGGCCTCGGCAAATTTCCTTTTGATATCTGCGCTGTCAATGAAGGCCTCTCTGATGATCTGGTCCATCCTACTCCCCTGATCTCAAAAATGTGCTCAAGAGATTAATGATATAGAAAAGGCCCCATTATGTCAAGGAGAATCACCCCTCACGAATCGATCTCATTTATCACTATCTTGTGCTTCTTGATCTTCTTCATCAAGGTGTTTCTGTTGATCCCGAGGATCTTGGCCGTCTTCAGCTGATTTCCCCCCGTCTCCTGCAACACCAGCTTTATCAGGGGGATCTCCATGCGGCTCAAGACTATCGGATACAGACCCTCGACGTTGTGTCTGCTCATCTTTTTTATGACGGGAGTCAGCTTGGACAAAAAGAAATTTTCCAGCGACATCTTCTCCATGGCAAACGGGTCACTGATCGTGATGAAATCTGGGAAGTTAAAGGGGTATATCGCCCCGCCGCCGGTCGACACGATGCCGTACAGGATAACGCCCATAAGCTCGGTGACGTTGTACGGCCAGCGGTAATTTTTCAAGAGCTTCCTGGCGGGGGGGGTTATTTCCACCTTCGGACCGTCGACATGCTTCGTGAAGATATTTTGGAAGTAGTCAACAAGAAGCCTGATATCGTTTCTCCTCTCCCTCAAGGGATCTATCGTTATTTTTTTAAGGGAGGAGAAACCGTCAAATCTGTGGGGGATGCCGTGGGAGGGATTGTGGTGGAGAATAAAACGGGGCAGGTTTTCGCCCCACCTCTCCGATTCCTTCATCATCGAAACCAGTCCGTTAAGCTCGACCGAGTCTAAATGCTGGGTGTTCTTGATTACAAGGGTATCCAGGTGCCCGAGGCTTTCGACGTACTTTACAAGCCCCCTTCCCCTCTCCGGCTCGGATATTGGGTCATATATCCGAATGGAGGTCAATCCTGACTGCGGCCTGACGTGGATTGAGTATGATATATGGGTCTTTCCGGTTCCGCCCTCGCCCGTTATCAATATTGGGGCGTTATCCTTCTTGGCGTTTTGAATCGATTTCCTGACCTGAATGGCGTTCGGGGACTTCCCAATAAAAAATTTATTCGGATTTGCGATCTGATCCAGAATTCCCTTCAGGGTTTTATCCTGAATCTCCGCCCTCCTTGTTCCCTCGGCGGACTTTATCAGATGGGCTATCTCCTTTGGATGGTACGGATCGAGGATAACGCTAAAAATAGACTCGTCCAAGAATGGGTGAATTCCCTCCCTGTCTCCCAACGTGGAAACCACGACAATCGAGAGGCCGTCCGTTCCCTTTTTCAAGGAGGATATGAATCCTATTTCCCTTTTGATAACGTAACCGGATCCAATAAAGAGGAAATCGGGATTGTATGTCTTGAGGGTGAACCTCAGATCCCTCAGGTTCTTCTCCTCCCATACATCGATCTTTCTGCCTTCCAAGATATTGCGAAAGGTACTTGAAACGTCCTCATCGAGATGAAAGATAACCGCCCTCTTAAAGGGGGGTCCCGATTTTCTTGGCGCCATTTTCTATTTCGCCCCCCTCTTTCAGATACTCTCCGATACTGCTTGTTATCTCGTCTATATCCCCCATTCCCATAAGCCTCCTTCTCACATCAACCGCCCCCCTCATACCTTTTATGTAATACGAGACGTGTTTCCTTATTATCGGCACCGCCCTCTCCCCGCCGTAGTGGTCAACGATGAGCCCGATATGTCTTTGAATCACCGACAATATCTCGTAGGGCCCGGGATCCGATGCGGGGGAAAAGACCCACGGCCTTCCCATCGCCCCCCTTCCGATCATGGCGAATTTCGCACCCGTCTCCTCGATTCTTCCAAGCGCCTCCTCGTAGGACAGAATGTCCCCGCTCCCCACGACCGGTATTGAGAGCGCCTCCGACAGCTCTCCCACCTTGTCCCAGTCAGCCTTTCCCGCAAAAAACTCGGTCGCAACCCTGGGGTGAAGTATTACGGCGTCGGCCCCGGCCTCCTCGATCATCCTCCCTATATCGATGAAGTTTACGCCCGATTCGTCCCACCCGGCCCTTATCTTCACGGTGAGGGGGACATCGACGGCCCGCCTTACCTCTTTGACGATCGACCCTGCAAGGTCGGGGTCCTTTAGAAGGGACGCTCCCGCCCCCTGCCTCGTGATCTTTCTCACCGGGCAGCCCATGTTGATATCGATAATGGAAGCCCCGAGGTCTTGGGCCATCTTCGCCGCCCGGGCCATCGTTGAAGGATTTTTCCCGAATATCTGGACGCCAAGAGGCATCTCCTCCAGATGGCACGTGATGTATCTTAAGGTCCTCTTCTGCTCCCTCACCATTCCCTCGGCGCTTATCATCTCGGTAAAAACGAGACCCGCCCCGAAGCTCGCTGAGAGGATACGCATGGGGAGGTCTATCACGCCCGCCATCGGCGCCGCGAGCACCCGGGAGCGGAGTTTGAGCGTCCCTATCTCCATGGCCCGATGGAAAGCCTCTCTATCTCCATGAAGATATTTCCCTTTTTAAATATCCTGACGCTGCCCGTGGACTCGGAGATCACGATGGCGATGGAGTCGGTCAACGATGTTATCCCGGCCGCCGCCATATGACGACTCCCCAATCCCTGGGGCAGGTTCTCCCCCTCCACGGCGGCGTTGAGGTGCCGACCGGCCGTAAGGAGAACGCCGTCCCCCCTTATCACAAAGGCCCCGTCTATGACCGAAAACTCCTTTATCGCCTCCCTGAGCTCCGGGTCGTGGATGGAAAGCTCTTCCTCGGAGTAGCCCTTGAAGGGGTTGATGATGATCTGTCGGGAGAGCTGGAGGACCTTCTCGTCGTCCCCCAGGACGAAGATCGTACCCACCGCCCTCCCCTCTCTCCCCTGGTTGGCCAGCTCCATGGAAAGCTTCAAGACCGTCTCAAACACGTCGGGACGAACCATTTTGGAAATATCTACCAGGTTCGCGGAGCTGAAAATCTCGAACTCGATGCCGGTGTCTATAACCACAACGGTGTCATTGAAGCCAAGTGCTATAACACCCGTGACGCAGACGATCTTGTCCCCCTGCTCGATAAGCCCCGATGACAGCGCCAGCATAACCGCCACCTTGATCTGGTTCATTCTGGAAAGGGCGACATCGGGGATTTTCAAGACCTTGGAAAGCCTCCCGGAAAACTGCTCCATCTGTTTTTCACCCCTGACAACCAAGAGGGCATCCACCTTCTCCATCTGCTCTATAAATTGATTTGTGTCCTGAAGCAGCTGGTCGGTGGCAAAGACGAAGGTCTCTTTGACCTTAAGCTTTTCCGCAATATCAAATGCGCTCTCCAGGATTACCTTGGTGAGCTTCGCCTCCTTCGATACAGCCTTCTTTTTTTTCATACTTCCCTCGGTTATCCCCAAAAAATATTTCAATCCTCACTTGAAAGCCCTAATCAGAAATCATCCGAATCAACTTCATGGCGGCCTCTCTTAAGACCCCGCTTCATATCTGAACAGAAATCTTGTTGGCCTTTATTTAAAAATATATAAAGCTCAATCGGCAGACACTCAATCCCTTAAGACGCCTTTATCAAAGCCCTCTCCCTCCTCTTTACGAACCTGTCTATCTTATTAAGGACACCCTTGGCCGCCTCCTCCCCCCGCGAGACGCCGAGCTTGTACTTATAGAATTCAAATAGGCCCAAATCGAAGACATCCGGTTTGATGATTATATCCGGTTTTTCGCTCTTAAGCCTCATTGTATTTACCAGCGCCTCCATGATGCTGATGGATCCCATGATGACCTCGAATATGTTGGGAGAGTGTTCCAAATTTCTTCCATCGGATCTGAACTTGGACAGAGCCGCCATGTCTTCCTGCCTAAAATTGTCAACGTCCTTCGATATGGTCATGTTGGCGATACTCGGGCTTATATCAACGGCTATGATGTAATCGGCGCCGAGCCCCCTCACAACCTCGACGGGAACTGGATTGACCACTCCACCGTCAACCAGCAAGAGCCCGTTTACAGGCACCGGCTTGAAGATGCCCGGAATGGATATGGAGGCCCTCACCGCGTCCACGAGGTCCCCCTTGTTCAATATCACCTCCGCCCCCGTGTAGTAGTCCGCTGCGACACATGCGAAAGGAATATCCAGATCTTGTATCCTCCTGTCTCCGAGGTGATCCCTCATGAACTTCTCTATCTTTTTCCCCTCGATGAGTCCGTTCTTCGGTATCATAAAATCGGCAAACTTCAAAGATTCCCAGCTCGTCAAGTTCTTGGCAAATCTTACAAGCTCGTCTATCTTACCGGCGCAAAAAAACGCCCCCACAAAGGCGCCTATGCTGGTGCCGGAAACGAACTCTATCTCCACCCCCGCCTCCATGAGGACATCCAAGATCCCCAGATGGGCAAGTCCCCTGGCCGCCCCGCTCCCCAGGGCAATCCCCACGCTCTTTTGGCCTATAAACGGCAAATGCTTTAAAATATCCTTGAAGCTGATCAATATCTTTCCCCCCTATTCTCTTAACGTTAACGAATATCGTGAATCCTTTCTTCTCCCCGTGCATCTATATGTACGAAAAGAGTTTAATTGAATTTATAATAATTTTAGCTCCTTGTCAATGGAAATGGGGCAATAAGGATGAAACTGAAGGGAAATTTGGAACGGATTTCGGGTATTAGCGGGATACAATTCCTAAAAAAAGGACTTTAAATCATAATTATATCTAATTTTACTTTTAAATAAATTTTTTTTATGGTACAATTAGCACTCTTCCTTGATGAGTGCTGATAATAAAAATGATACTTTGTGAGAGGTAAATAAAATGAATGGACTACCGGCAACGACAAATCCTCAAAGCATTTACATGAACGAGATAAATCGCTATCCGCTCCTCAGCCGCGAGGAGGAGTTCGATCTGGCCGTCAGGTGGAAGGAACATAAAGACATAGACGCCGCCCATAAGTTGGTTGTCTCCAACCTGAGGTTCGTGGTGAAGATTGCCCATGAATACAAAGACTACGGCCTCAAGCTCATGGACCTCGTTCAAGAGGGGAACATCGGCCTCATGCAGGCTGTAAAGAAATTCGATCCCTACAAGGGATTCAGGCTTATATCGTACGCCGTCTGGTGGATACGGGCCTACATCCAGAACTTCATCATAAAGTCGTGGAGCCTTGTCAAGATAGGCACAACCCAGGCACAGAAGAAGCTCTTCTACAAGATGAAGGGGGCCAAGAGGGCCCTGGGAATCGACATTACCAAGGAGGATGACATCTCCGCAATAGCCAAGGAACTGGACGTCAATGACGACGTCGTAAGGGAGATGGACCAGAGGCTTTCGGGCCGGGACCTCTCGCTTAACAGCAGTATCGGCGATGAAGATGATGAAACCACATATATTGACTTCATATCGGAAGAACCTGCCCAGGAGTCCGGCCTCATAGAGGACGAAGAGAAGCGTATGCTTGCAGAGGATATTAAAGACGCCCTCAAGGTACTGAACGAGAAGGAGAGATATATAGTAAAACACCGAATAATGTCACAAAAGCCCAAAACGCTCCAAGAGATAGCAGACAAATACAGCGTTTCAAGGGAGAGGATTCGCCAGATCGAGGTCGGAGCATTAAAAAAATTGAGGAATGTCCCCGCTATGGACAATTACGCCGTAAAATAGAAAAATAAAAAAAACTATTAACCTCCTAAATTTTCCTTTACAAAGATAATTAAGTGTGGTATTATTACTTATAATTTTGATAAGAAATTCTATCACACAATATATTAGCGCATCGTGAGGTTGTGATTATTTATAATCTATTTACAATGGTGAAAATATGAGACAGAGAAAAAACAAGTATCTAACAAATATCAACCCTAAAAAAGTCTCCGAAAGACTTAACGAGCTGATCAAAAAGACTGGTCTCAAGCAGTATCAGTTTGCCGAAAAATGCAACATCACCGCAGCGGCCCTCTCCACCTACCTCAATAAGGAGAGAATCCCCGAATCCGCAATTCTCGCGAGGATCGCAGACTTCACAAACACCTCCATGGAATGGCTGCTCACGGGGAAAACGGTAAACGAGCAAATCATGGAAAAGGGTGACGAATTCCACAATCAGGTGCTTAAAGATATGGCCGACGAAATCGAGATCTGGAGGGAAAAGGCATTGGAGGCCGAAAACCTTCTCAGGTCCACCCAGGAGGTCATGAGCGTTATGGAGTCCGGCGGCGATTACAAAGACGCCGATCCCGAAAAGATCAATCCTGATGAAGTATCCCTCCTTTCCAACTTCAGGCTGCTTTCAGAAAAGAATCAGGAAAAGGTGTTGGAGTACACGGAGGACCAGATCAGAGTTGAAAAATCAAAAAAGTAAGTTGGATACACACTCCATTTAAGGAGTTAAATAGGGGTTCTCTTGTTCTTTAAGGGAACCCCTATTTTTCACAAACAATAGAATTTTGTTGACAAAGTCAACCCTTAAATGGTAATTATTGACTTAAAAAGGGGGGTCAATAAGATGTTGAACTTTTTCAGGACAAACACGGTAAAAACAAACACAATAAAATATATGAAGCGGAAGCTATCGATTACATTGCTTCCCGTAATAATAATCGCCACTTTAGCGATGCTGTTCGCAGCCTCGGGATGTGGTGGCGGTGATAAAAACGTAAGAACCAGCACCGGAGAGCCGGAGCCTACCCTCGATTATGATCTGAAGACCGCCGAGAAACTATTCGCGGATGAAGAATACGAAGATGCCGCAGTAGCCTACGAAAACTTCATAAAGAAACACCCATTGAACGACAATGTCCCGTATGCCCTCTTTCGTGAAGGTCTTGCATACTTCAAGTCATCCACGGACCCAAAGCGCGACCAGACGCCTACCGAAAAGGCGGCCATGAAATTTTCCCAGCTCATTCTCACGTACCCGAACAGCAAATACACATCCAACTCCATGAGCTACCTAAGACTGTGCCACGAAAGACTTGCGGAATACAACTACAACGTGGGCATATACTATTTCGACAGGGAAGAATACAACGCGGCCATAATACGTTTTGAAGAGGTCATAAATAAATACTCCGGCTTTGGATTCGATGAACAGTCAAAGAGGTACATCGAAGAGAGCAAAAAGCGTCTCTCCGAACTAAAATAACTTCAGGGATTTTAATCTCCATAAGTTTAAAAGAGTCAAGCCCGATTTATATCGGAAGCTTTGGGCGAAGTATCGCATTAGTCCGTATCCCAAACCTTGTGCTTTTTGACCATGATTAAGCTAAAAAGCAATCTCTATTGGCTCGGCAAAGAGGCTTACATAAACAACGACTATGATGCGGCCATGGAGTACTTTTCCGAGATAATAAAAGAGGGATACGAGTTTGCGGATGTCTACAACATGGTGGGGATTATCCACCATGACAACGGGAAGTTTGATAAGGCGGTTCAGGCCCTTGAAAAAGCGATCAAGTTGAATCCTAAATATACCGATGCCTCGCTCAACCTGGCAGTAATCTACAACGACATGGGTCAGCTGGAAAAGGCCAGGAAAATATACGCCAAAGCCAAACAGATCGTAAAAGAAGAGACCACAACCGATGGGCTCGATCCCTTCTCCCTGGGAAAACTCTCAAACCTCCACGCTAATCTCGCGGACATTTACTACGCCCACGGAATATATAAAGAGGCGATAAAAGAGTACCAAAAGGCCCTGGCCCTGAGTCCCGATTTCGTCGACATCAGGACCAAGCTCGGAATCGCACTGAGAGAATCGGGAAAACCCCGGGAATCAATAGAGGAACTGGAAAAAGCACTGGCCCTAAAGCCCGATTATACCCAGGCGCTCTTGGCCATCGGCTTGAGCCACTATATAGAAGAAAACATCGAAGAAGCAAAAAAATATTGGGAAAAGGCCCTGAAACAAAACCCCGATGAAAAAAGGGCCAAATTCTACCTCCAGATGATAGAGGCGGACATTATCTCATAACGTCAGGGGGGGGCCGGCAATATTTGAAGAGGGGCCGCCACCATTTGAGAGGGCCAGTACCGTTTAATGGGACGGCGCTATTTTAAGGGGCGGCAATATTTCAGATTGTTAAATCCGCGGAGACCCTGAACCCTTTAACCGGCAGCCGGTTATTAATAAATTGTCAATCCCTTGAAACTCCCAAACTCTTTAACCGTCACCCAGTTCTCTTTGAAAGCCCCAAGCCGATCGATTAACCACGCGGTTCTCGAAAATCGTCTTCCTTTTAGAAATCCCAAACCGATCAACGACCCATCGGCCCATTTGCTCATCGCAGGTAGTCAATCTCCTTGACCTATCATCGGCTTTTCAGAAATCCTGAGTCTTTTGACCTTAAACCAACCACCATAAGTTGCCAACCCCTTGTCAATCCCAAATCTTTTAGCCGCAATCCTATTCCCTGAATGCCCCAAGCCGATTGGCCGTCCTCCGGCTCTTCCTTATCCCGGAGGTGGGAACCTTTGGTTGACAGGGGCGCCGCAGACACCTTAATCAACCGCCGTTTCTAAGTGCGGGATGCCGTATTTTTTTTCGGATTAAACGCCTATTGGCATCTCAACGGCTCACCCTCTAAACCATTGCGAAGAATAAATCGGGTAGCGGAGATACAGGCCCAACAGATAGCCGGCCCGCATAAGGCCGCAGTTCCATATTTTCTTCAGTTCGAATTTACAGTACAAAAAAATCAAAAAGGGATTATCGTGAAATAATCCCTTCCTTAAATAATATATAAAATCAAATGTTCTTTGACTTGCCTCCCCCTCACCACCGACTCCGTTAGATTTTCGTCCATCCCATCTATCTTTAGTCCATTCCGCCGTCCCTTCTATCTATTCCACCGTCCCTCTTGTCCATCTCACCCCCCTTTTATCCATCCGGCCCCCCTTTTATCCATCCGGCCTCCCTTTTATACATCCTCACCACCTCACCCGACCCGCCTCCCCGCCCGTCCCCACGTCAATTGAATATCCCCTTGACCTTCTCGAAGAAGCCCTCCCTCTCCGGATGGGTCTCGCCGCCGCTTTCGTGGGCGAACTCCTTGAGCAGGTCTTTCTGTCTCTTCGTGAGCTTTGTGGGCGTCTCCACCTTGACAATGACGTGCTCATCGCCCCTGCCGTGGCCGTTGAGGTGCGGCACTCCCTTCCCCTTGAGCGTCAGAACCGTCCCCGACTGCGTCCCGGAGGAGACCTTCATCTTTATCAGACCCTCCAGCGTCGGGACATCTATCTCCGTTCCCAATGCGGCCTCAGGGAACGTAACCGGGACGTAGCAGTAGATGTCCTGTCCCTCCCTCTGAAAGATCGAATGGGGCCTTACCTCGATGACCACGTAGAGGTCTCCGGGAGGCGCCCCGCCGGTCCCAAGCTCGCCCTCGCCGGAGAGCCTCAGCCTCGTCGAACTCTCCACGCCGGGCGGAACCTTCACCGTTATCGTGCGGCTCTTCTTCACCCTCCCCTGGCCGTTGCAGGTCTTGCAGGGCGTCTTGATGATCTGACCGCTCCCCCGGCACTTAGTGCACGTCCTCGATATGGCAAAGATACCCTGCTGCGTCCTTATCTGTCCGGTGCCGTGACAAATGGGACAGCTCTCCGGACTGGTGGGCGGCTCGGCCCCGGTCCCGTCGCAGCTCTCGCAACTCTCCATCCTCGGGACCTTGACCTTGGCGTCCACCCCGAATACCGCCTCCTCGAAGTCGATCGTCAGGTGGTACCTCAGATCGCTCCCCCTGATCCCCCTCTGCCTCCTCCCCCTCATCCCGAATATATCGCCGAAGACGTCGGAGAATATATCCTCGAAGCCCCTAAATCCGAAGTCGAAATCGCCGAATCCCCTGAACCCCGCGCCGGAGAGGCCGTCGTGACCGAACCTGTCGTAGAGGTCCCTCTTCTCGCGATCGGAGAGGACCTGATAGGCCTCGGAGGCCTCCTTGAATTTATCCTCTGCCTGAGAGTCCCCCGGATTCTTGTCGGGATGGTATTTGAGAGCGGCTTTTCTGTAAGCCTTCTTTATCTCTTCATTGTCCGCGCTTCTGCCGACCCCGAGGACCTCGTAGTAATCTCTCTTAATCAACTACACTATTCCTTTTTATCCTCGTCCACCTCTTCAAAATCCGCGTCCACAACGTCATCCGCGCCTGAATCGGCGCCCGCTCCCGGCCCTGGGCCGCCTCCGGCACCCCCAGCATTCGGCTCAGGTCCGGGGCCCGGCCCCGCATCGCTTGTTGAGGAGGCCCGGGCGTACATCGCCTCCGCGAGCTTATGGGACGATTCCATAAGCCTCTTCGTTGCGGCCTTTATCGCCTCCGCGTCCGTCCCCTCCATCGCCTCCTTGGCCTTCTTCAGCGCCGCCTCCACCTCGGACTTGTTGGCGGGATCGAGCTTGTCGCCGAACTCCGAGAGAGACTTCTCGGTCGTATAGACGAGACCGTCCGCCTCGTTCCTCGCCTCCGCGAGTTCCTTCTTCTTCTTGTCCTCGCCGGCGTGGGCCTCGGCGTCCTTTATCAGCTTCTCGATCTCCTCCTCGGAGAGTCCGCTCGAGGCGGTTATCCTGATGGACTGCTCCTTTCCGGTGCCGAGGTCCTTGGCGTAAACGTGCATGATGCCGTTTGCGTCGATGTCGAACGTGACCTCGATCTGGGGAATACCCCTGGGCGCCGGCGGGATGCCGACCAGGTCGAACCGCCCGATCGTCTTGTTGTACGCCGCCATCTCCCGCTCGCCCTGAAGGACGTGGATCGACACAGCAGTCTGGTTGTCGGCCGCCGTGGAAAATATCTGCCCCTTCTTCGTCGGGATTGTGGTGTTCTTCTCTATGAGCTTGGTGAACACGCCGCCCAGGGTCTCGATGCCGAGGGAGAGGGGAGTAACATCGAGGAGCAGGACGTCCTTGACATCCCCGGTCAGCACCCCTCCCTGAATCGCGGCGCCCATCGCAACGACCTCGTCCGGGTTTACACCCTTGTGAGGGTCTTTGCCGAAGATGGCCTTGACCTTCTCCTGCACCTTCGGCATCCGGGTCATGCCGCCAACGAGGATTACCTCGTCTATGTCACCCGAAGACATGCCCGCGTCCTTGAGAGCCGTCCTGCACGGCCCCTCGAGCTTCTGGATGAGTTCGTCCACCAAGGCCTCGAGCTTCGCCCGTGTCAGCTTAATGTTAAGGTGCTTCGGGCCGGAGGCGTCGGCCGTTATAAAGGGGAGATTAATATCGGTCTCCATCGAGGTGGAGAGCTCCATCTTGGCCTTCTCCGCCCCCTCCTTCAGCCTCTGTAGGGCCATCTTGTCGCCCCTGAGATCGATCCCCTGGTCCCTCCTGAACTCATCGGCCAGGTACTCGATGACATTCTGGTCGAAGTCCTCACCGCCCAGGTGGGTGTCGCCGTTGGTCGATTTTACCTCGAACACCCCCTCGCCGAGCTCGAGAATCGAGATATCGAATGTCCCGCCGCCGAGGTCGAAGACCGCTATCTTCTCCTCGGTCTTCTTTTCGAGGCCGTAGGCCAGCGAGGCCGCCGTCGGCTCGTTTATTATCCTGAGCACGTTCAATCCGGCGATCTTCCCGGCGTCCTTCGTCGCCTGCCTCTGGCTGTCGTTGAAATAAGCCGGAACGGTGATAACCGCATCCTGCACCTTTTCGCCCAGGTAATCCTCCGCGGTCTGCTTCATCTTGGTTAAAATAATAGCGGATATCTCTGCGGGACTGTAATCCTTGTCGTCAACGGATA
Organism: Candidatus Zymogenus saltonus; assembly: GCA_016929395.1. Classification (NCBI taxonomy): domain Bacteria; class Deltaproteobacteria; order Candidatus Zymogeniales; family Candidatus Zymogenaceae; genus Candidatus Zymogenus; species Candidatus Zymogenus saltonus. The sequence continues at coordinate 5,971 of JAFGIX010000011.1, read as the reverse complement.
CGTGGGCGTCGCCGTTTTTGGCCTCAATTATCTTAAAGGGACAAATCCGGACGTCCTTCTGAACCTCCGCGTCGTCAAACTTTCTTCCGATGAAACGCTTCACGGCGTAGATTGTCCTTTCCGGATTGGTAATCGCCTGTCTCTTCGCAACCTGCCCCACAAGGCGCTCACCGCTGTCGGTAAACGCAACCATCGATGGGGTTGTGCGGCTCCCCTCGGCATTCGTGAGGACCTTCGGATCTCCGGCCTCCATCACGGCAACACATGAATTTGTCGTACCGAGATCGATACCAATAACCTTACCCATATCTTTCCTCCTTCATTCTCAATGAAAATGGTGTGAATTTATAGTTAGTATACTTTGTCATTTCCTGTCTTGAACGGGGCTCAATCGAGACCCTCTCCGTCCTCCTTCATATCGTCCGCCCCCTCCTTACCTGTATCTTCGCCCTCCGCCTTGTCATCTTCGTCTGATGAGAGACCCTGAGCATCGGCATTGCCCGCTGCTACCGAGACCCCCACCATCGCGGGCCTGATAAGCCTGTCGTTAAAAAGATAACCCTTGGCTATCTCGGTAACGACCGTGTTTGGGGGGGAATCGTTCGTGGCGATCTGCATCATCGCCTCATGGAAATTCGGATCGAAGGGCTCCCCCAACGCCTCTACCTGTGAAACGCCGAATTTCGTGAGGGTCTCCAGAAACTGCTTCTGAACCATCTTGATCCCCTCAACCATTGGATCGTCCTTGGCATCGTTGCCGCCGTGCTCCAGGGCCCGCTCGAGGTTGTCGATCACCGGAAGCATAGCCTTGAGAAGCTCCTCGTTGGCGTATCTCCTCGATTCGGCCGACTCCTTCTGGACCCTCTTTTTGAAATTCTCGAACTCCGCCAGCACCCTGAGATACTGATCGTGCTTCTCCGAAGCCTCCCTCTTGGCGTTCTCCAGCTCCTCCCTCACGACGCCAACCTCGGAGGAGCCGTCCTCCCCGCCCTCACCCTCCATGCCCTCATCAACCCCCCTTTTATCATCTCTCCCTTCATACCCCTCCCCGGAATCGCCCTCCGCCTTCATAGACCTATCCCCTGAAATATCCTCCGCCTCCTTGAGCGCCTCGTCTATATCTTCCTTGGGGATCTCATTATCGATCTCCTCTCCACCTTCTACCTGTGCCCCTTTCTTCTCTCTTTCATCCATAAACCGACAAAATCTCCTTAATCATCTTCTTCCAAAAACCTCGATACCAGACTCGCGGCAAAATCAACAACCGGGATGATCTTCGCATAATCCATCCTCATCGGCCCGATCACCCCGATGCTTCCGAGCACCTGTCCCCCCTTCTCATAGGGAGAGGCGATAATCGTACAGTCGCTTATATATTTGATTTTGCTCTCCGATCCGATAAAGACCTTGATCCCGTTGGCCTTCGCGACCTTTTCCAATAATTTCAATAAGTAATGCTTATTCTCAAAAGCCATGAATATCCTCTTCATCTTGTTTATGTCGGTAAACTCCGGATGGCTGAAGATATTTGCGCTTCCCTCGATAAATATCTCATCATCGATGATCTCCTCGTTTATCACCTTGTCCGAGATCGACAGAGCCTTGATCAACAGCTCGTCGTAAAGGTTCTTCTCCTTCTGCATCTCTTCGAGTATCTTCCCCCTTACCTCCACCAGGGTCAGATCGGACAAAACATCGTTGAGATACCGGGACATCCAATCCAGCTTCTCCTGATCCAATTCTTCTTCGGCGTTGATAATCTTGTTGTAGATCATCCCGCTGCTTGAAACGAGGATTGTGAGAATCTTGCTCCCCGTAAGCCTCACAAAATCTATCTGTCTGAATACGGTATCGGTGAAACTCGGCGTGCTCACCAGCGCGATGTATTGAGACATCTCCGAGAGTACCCTCGATGTCTCCTTGATAACGTCCTTTATATCGGAGCTCTGCGGCCTCACGCTCCGCTCTATCTCCAGCTCCTCGCTCCTCGTGAGGTCGCTTACCTTTATGAGGCTGTCCACGTAGAACCTGAAGGCGTTATCCGTGGGCACCCTGCCGGCCGATGTATGGGGCTGAGTGAGAAAACCTATCTCCTCCAGATCGGACATGATGTTTCTTATCGTCGCGGAGCTCACGTCGATATCCTTTCTCTTGGAAACCGTCCGCGAGCCCACCGGCTCACCGTGCTTTATGAAATCGTCTATTACGGCAAGGAGTACTTCCCTCGCCCTATCCCCGATCTTTGGTATCATAAGATACCCGCCTCTATACTAAACCTACAAGAAATGAAAAGTCTCGAGACAACTTGAAGGTGTTTTTAAAAATTTAGCACTCCGCTCATTCGAGTGCTATTATCTTTTAAGATAACCACGATTTCCCGTTTTGTCAAGTTAAAAAATCCGGGCAAATTCCCCGATTGTGCGGGCAAAACGGCCATTGACCTAAAAATAGGCCGATGTATAATTATAACACAGCGATGACAAAAGGAGGCCTTAAAAAGCATGCCTTTCTCTTGACAAATGGGAAAAATATCTATAAGCTTTCAGACTATTCAAGTCCGAAAAAAGGGGGGGGGCGACACAGACCCGCCCGCTGTTCTCAGTCCTAAGATATGGGCACCGTTTTAATTTCTAATCGTCGGCGCTCCCAAAACGGCAATATTGGAAATGACTGTTTAATTATACCAACATACAAAAAACTCTGGAGAATAAATATGATTTCTAAGAGGATACTTAACCTATCGATTCTTCTTGCCTTTCTAATATTTCTCGCCTCTACCACAGGATGCAGCATCTTCAGCAACAAATTTGTCGTCTACTCGCAGCCCATTCCCCAACCCAAGGCCTACAACGCGCTGGATGACGGCGACTACTTCCTGGCGGTTACCGTCTCGGGCGGCGGGAGCAGGTCAGCGGTCTGGAGCGCCGCCGTATTCAGGGAGCTGTTTCGTCAGGCGAAGCTCCCGGACGGCCGGAGCATCCTCGATGAGATCGACTACATCTCCAGCGTATCCGGGGGGAGCGTCTCCTCCGCCTACTACTGCCTGAACAAGCCGGAGTCGGACACGACCAACATCGAAGAGCACGCCGCATTTTTCGACAAGTTCGTCAAGGAGATGAGGAGAAATATCGAGAGGGATATCCTCTTCAAGCCCTGGCTCTGGCACAGGATATTTCTCCAGTCGGTCGAGAGGGCCTACTTCCTGAAGTGGGACTTCGACAAATACTATTTTCACAACGCCACCTTCAACGATCTATACAAAAGGCAGATAGAGGGGATCTGTCCCACGCTGATCGTAAACGGAACGGTGATGGACACGGGCTCGAAGTTCCTCTTCACCACGGTCAGGAGGGACGTCTTCAGCTCCCACGCGGAGGAGGAGCTGGGAAGCAAGCTCATTGACACCGGTATGGGCAAGAGCAACGTGCCGCTCGAGGAGGGTCTCCTGAACATAAAGCTGTGCGAGGACATCGGAATCTCGGTAGGTGATATGGAGGTGTCGAGGGCGGTGGTCGCCTCGGCGGCCGTCCCGCTTATATTCGGCCCCATCATTTTCAAGGACGAGATAACCTCCACGCCGGAAAACCCGAAATACGTCCACGTGGTGGACGGGGGCGTGGGGGACACCCTGGGCCTCGAGTCGATCATGGAGCTCGTCTTTGACAGGTACAACAGTCCGGGCAAGAAGTACAGGGGCGGCATGGTGATCATCATCGACGCCAACCAGCGAATCGACCCGACCGCCTCGGAAAATCTAATCCGCGGGCTGAAGGCGGGCGCAACCATAGAGCGAACGAGGGTGATATACGCCTACCGGGGAAAGACGCTGGCCTACATCACCATCATGTTCATCCAAGATAATTCCAGGTACAAGGATATCGACTTCGTATACATCTCGCCCTACCTCGTCAAGGACCCGGCCATATTGGAGAGCCTGAGAGACGAGCAGGGATTCGAGCGCTACACCCCCTCCGAGCTTGACGTTATCGTGGAGAGGTTCCAGAAGACGCCGACGCGGTTTCAGATCAAACCGGAGCTGGCCGACAACCTCGAGTGCGCCGCAAGGCTGGTCGTGGGGACGGTGAAAGACAGGATTCTGGAGAATTATCTAAGGTGTAATGGGGTTGAGTGAGGGGGGGATAAACAGGGGTTTTTTTTATTATCGATATTTTCGATAAAAAAATGCTGATAACTAATGGCCTGAGAGTTGTTTCAGATAATTTATGATTTTTAAATACGAATAATTTGAAATAACCAAACCAATAATTGTAACTATTATACCGATAATTCCGAAAATAAAACCGTATTTTGAATACTTACCCAGCTTACTAGCTTTATCCATTTCATTTGTAACTGGTTCAATAATTTCACTTCTTATAGAGTCAATATTCTGTTCTATCAAATTAATATCTCTAAATCTTATGCGTAACTCTTTTACAACTTCTAAAAGTGGTTCTTCTTTGAGCCAGTCGGGATGTTTATTTACTATTTCCTCAATTTGATCTGCCAAATCAGATACCTTTCTTGCCAAGGGATAAGTTTCTCCCAATTCAATTTCATTACTATCAATTGAGTTTCTTATAGTTCTTTTTAGCACACACTCGGCTGTCATTTTAGGTGCGGGACTATCATGTGCCTCTACTTCAACAACATGAAACCACTTGTTTGCTGAGTTCCACATTGCATGAATTCTTACATACCTTGCCTGAACAGGTGGAATAAATTCGAATTCCTGCCATCCGTTATAACCATCTTTTCCGGTATCAAAATGTAGGTGCCATTCCCTGTGATCCTTAGATGTCAATAATCTATACTTATATATCCTTGTGTCTCTGGTTTTACTATTAGGTCGCCCAAGTCCATCAAACAATAAAAATCTTATTACATGCAATTCATAAATATTTTCCAAATCAATTGTCAAATTATCCGGCCAGGGTGTATAAGCAAAACCTGCATTACCCGTGTATTTAGAAACATTACCATTTGTTGCTTCAATTGAATTACTCCAATCCTCTTCTACTCTCTTGCCTAAAGCTACGTTTGCCATAATGAATCCTACAAAATCAAATCTTCCCAATTCAGGTTATCTAACTTTATAAACCTGTCGGAATGATTGCTAAGATTATATGATCTGCCCTTCTTAAAGTATGCATTCTCTATATGTTTTCCGTAGTCTTTTAAAAACTCCAATACGGGGGCAAAGTCCCCATCACCGGAAACAAGGATTGCGGTATCGTATGCATTATTTTTTGCATACTTAATCATATCTATAGCTATAAGTACATCAACACCTTTTTCAACAAGTGCTGCGCCCCTTATTTCGATCTTACCCAGTTTCAGGTCAAGATAAGGTATTTTTCTAATACTCTCGAAGAATTTTTGCTGTTCTCGATATCTTTCGCTGTCAAAATCCTGAGGAAGCGGTGCATTATAGTAATAGATCCTTGTTAAATGTCTTCCTTCCGTTAAGACATTACAGAACTTTTCAAAGTTAACCCTTGCATGTCCTAAAAAGGTCTTCAATCCATGGTAAAAATTACTGCCATCGATAAAGATAGCCACCCTCTCGGTATTACTCATAAGTAGCTCCCATATAAAAAAAACAGGGGATTGATTGCTCAATCCCCTGGCGGTTATTAACCTATCGTTGCAGGGCAAAGATAGGGCTTTGATTTTAAAAAATTGATATTGTATTTAAAATAGTATACATCATACAACTTGTCAAGCACTATTTGCACCTTTTTTGCACCTATATTTCCTTATTCTACACAATTTTGCGCTATTTTTACCCTATATTTTATTACACTACATTTAACAATAATATATCATTTTAACTACAATGGACGTACCAAGTCAATGAATGAATTTGAAATGTATCAATTATTTGTAAAAGTCAAGCACCTTCCGTACAGTATGTCCTCTCGGGGCCGCCGATTTAGGCGGCTTCCTTTGGTATCTCGTTTCTTTTCTT
>JAFGIX010000010.1 GCA_016929395.1 Candidatus Zymogenus saltonus | reverse complement strand
GACCGATTCGGAGAGCTCGGTTGAGCTCAAGCTTGCAGACGGAAGCGTGATCAAGATCGGTGAGGAGAGCCACGTTATTATAAAGGAGTTCAGCCAGGTTGAGGTCACCAAGGTGAGCCGGAGCAAATTCGAGCTTATCAAGGGTAAGGTTCGGGCCGTTGTAAAGCCCCTCATTGGCAAGGAGTCGAGGTTTACCATAGAGTCGGATAACGTTACGCTCGGGGTTCGCAGCACCGATTTTGGCATGATCTTCGATCCCGATCTGGGAAACACGAACGTAATAAGCGTAGAGGGGTGCGTCTCGATTCTGGCGAAGAATTTTCCCAGCCTGGACGCCCTCGAGGTTTGTACTATGGAGGAGCTTCTGGTGTCCGGGAGCGACTCCCCAGGGAGCGTCAAGAAGGTCGATGTGGAGAAGTTGAAGGAGTTCTTGGAGGAGATGGGATTCAAGGGTGAAGAGGGGACTTCAGGTTCTGAGGAAATTTTGCCTCCCGAGATTACGTCGGCGATACTGAACAACCGGATAAATCTCGAGGACATGGAGGACGTCCTTACGCTGACCAAGAGCGACCTGGGCGTGGATGGCAAGATATCAATAGCGGGGACTGCCGAGGATGGAAAGTACGGCATAACGAAGGTGGAGGTGACCACGGACGGCGGGATGACCTGGTCTGCGGCCGGCGGAGCCGATCGCTGGACGTTTGCTTTCAAGCCGGAAGCGGATATGGAGTACGAGCTGATGATGAGGGCGACCAACGAGAAGGATGTGGTGTCCGATCCCGAGGACTTCGGCTCCTTCACGGTCAAATACACCGATGTGAGCTACGAAGAGATAGCCAAGGAGTTTATCGACAACTTTTTCAGGTACGTGAAGAGCTCTAATACAACCGGTTTGGGCGATCTTATATCGGACAGCTACGACGGAAAGGCGGCCAGTCTATTTACTAAGGACGAGCTGTTGGACGACAACCTGGAGGAGTTTTTCGACACGAATCAGGATTTTACGATAAGTTATTCGATAAATCAGGTGAGTTACGACGGGAAGAGCGTAATAGTCTCGACCTCATGGAACGCCTCTATAGGGGGTGTTTCCAGCAGCGGGACGACGAAGTGGTGGCTCTCCCAGTCGGATAATTACACCCTGATACACACCGAGGGGAAGTGGTTTACTGATGAGTATATGTACATCGGTACTCCGGAGCTGGTCGTAACACTGAGGTCTACCGGAATCCCCGCTTGTCCGGATGGTGTAAGAATCATGCTTGTTGCGCCGAAGGTCCCGGCCAGCCAGGATTCCGTAATTGTTGATATCGAAGTCTATTGTGACATCCCCAAGGAAGTCACTCTTACCCGATCCTTTTATGAAAAAGAGACGGGTAAGAAGGGAGGCTTTGGGGGAGATTTCTACGTCTATGACACAGGCAGTCCCACATGTACAGCTGTTCCGCCGCAGGTTGTTCCCTACGAGCCGTTTCTCTACTACGGGGGGGCGGATAAATCTCTCGGAGTGTCTTACTCCGATTATGGCTACAGTTTCTTTGAGACAATAATGATGCCGTAGGGGTAGGCTGAACCGTTTTTAGATTTTCCCCTATTATGACTGGGATGGATGTCTTTATTCCGACTGTGGATCGGAAAAATGAGGTGAATTAGTATTGGATTGTAAGGACGGGTATGGAATGTTTATTGTTCGGAGCTTTAACGCAACCCGGAAGCTCCCGACCAACTCAAGGTTGAATCGGATGAAAAAGGCGAGTATAAGGATTTCGTTGTTGGCCCTGATTGTATTCTTGGTGCCGCTTGCCAATAGACATATTGGCCTGGCGGTGGCGCAATCTCGGGATATCGATGAAGTAATCCTTGCGGAAGCCTTTTTAAAGCCGGAAAAAAAGATATATATCGGGGATAGGATAGAGATAAAGCTCATCTTAAAGAATGAGTCGGACAGGAATATGGAAATCGCGGGAATGTTGTCGATAGACGGTAAGGGCGTCCTCCAAAAAGAGATCATCATAAAAAAGGGGGAGGAGGGGGACCTCCTCTATTACTACGCTCTGGAAGATATAGGCAGACATGATATTTCCGTCCACATAAAAGATAACGGCGAAAAGGATCGGGGTGGATGGGGCTCGGCAAGGGAGATATGGAGCGGCGAAATAACAGCGGAGAAGAGGGAGATTGTCGGGGTCGATCTTAGAATCGTGGGGGGAATATCCGTCTACCCCCCTCTCCCGAAGCCTGACGAAGAAGTGGAGCTGACCGTAATTATAAAAAACGTAGGAAACGAGAACGCAAAGGATGTTGTGGTGATTTTTTACGTTGACGGGTCAAGCCTCGAGAGGGAGATCGTGGATATAGATGCAGGGGAGTCGGTTATTATCATGGTTGTCTGGGAGGCCGTGGACGGAGAGAAGTTGATTCGCGCGGTGGTTGACCCGAAAGGGGTTTTTGGGGATTATCATTTCAACAATGTAAGGGAAAAATGGGTAACTGTAAGGTAGTATTTTAAGATTATTGGCTTTTTTGGGGTGAAAAATTAAACACGATTTTTTAATATTTTCCTTGATATTCAATCTAAAGGGTGATATAAAAGTTGGAATTTAGTTTTTTCGACGGGGGGTTGGCGGATATGGGGGTTGGCGGAGATGGGGGTCGGCGGAGATGGGGGTCGGCGGGCATGATGTGGAGTGAGATTATTGTGTAGTGCATTACTAATTTAGATTAGTGATATGGCAAATCAGGATATTTGTTATTTTTTCTATTGGCTTCGGATTTTGAATAGAGTTCTGTCTAACTTTATAATCTTCGGCTAATTAGAAAGAAAAATTTGAAAGAGTCAAAGACAATGAAGGAGAAATTTATGAAAAGGATAAGCGTTTTAGCGAGCCTTTTAGTGACATTTTTTGTGCTCATCGCTTTTACCGTTCCGGTTAACGCCGCGGACGTAAAAATCGGGGTCATCAATGTTCCAAAGGTAATAGCACTTTCGGAGCCGGGCAAGAGGGCCGAAAAGGAGCTTACCGATAAGCTCAAGAGCGTTAAAGCAAATCTTGATAAGGAGCTCGCCTCCTACGAAAGCATGAAGAAAGAATTTGAAAAAGATGCTCTCACGCTTTCTGATAACGTTCGGGCGGAAAAGGCGAGAAAGATACAGGACAAGGAGCTTAAGGTAAAGAGAATGCTCCAAGACTATGACCTCGAGTTTAAGAAGTTGAGACAGGAGCTTTTTAAGAAGATACTGCTCGATATAAATGCGATCGTCATTCAGATGGGGAAGGATGAAGGATACACCCTTATACTCGACAGCTCCACGGTCCTTTACTTCCCGGACAGCATTGACCTGACAAATAAAGTAATAAAAGAGCTTAACAAGAAATAGGATTGGTGATTCAACAAGGGGGGTTGTCCTAAAAGACGAAAAACGGCGGGATTCTGGTATCGAAGGTGTTAAAAGAGGGGGATGGAAAAGAGGGGTTGTGAAAGTAGTGGCAGTTAAACAGTTTTCCATGAATTTGCGAATTCTCTGTTTGCACAATGGGACAAATCCCGCTCGTTCAATTTAGAAATATGAAAAAAAACAGTTTTTGACAATTTACCAACAAATGCTGCCTGTTTCCAAAGGAAGAAGTAGCTTGAAGTTGGATTTTAAAGGTCATTTGATGAAAAGAGTAAGTATCATAGTCACAGCCTTGGTTTTATCGTCCTTTGCTGTCTCAGCCGTGGCCGCGGATGTTAAAATAGGTGTGGTTAACTTCGAGCTGGTTATGCAGGGTTATAAAGAGGGACAAAGGGTAACTAAGGAGTTGGACGCCAGGTTGGAGAAAGCCATTACTGAGGTAAAGAAGAAAAAGGAACAGCTAAAGAGCATGAAGGAGTCTCTTGAAAGGGATGCGGGCAAACTGTCGTTGGCGGAGCTCAAAGAGAGACAGAGGAAGCTGGACGATATGAACCTGGAATATACGAGAATGGCTCAGGATCACTTGCGCGAGCTGCAGGAAAAGGAGACGGAACTGAACAGGAAGATCACAATAGATATTGCAAGGATGGTGAGTGTAGTGGCCAAGGAGGAGGGATATACAGTCATTCTTGTAAATCCGACTTCCGGGATCCTCTATGCCCCTAATACTATAGACTTGACCGACAAGGTGATAAAAAAGCTGAACAGTCAATAGCAGATTGTGGTAATCCTAAAAGAGGGGCAAATAGAGCTTTAGCGGAGCTTATTTGCTCTTCTTATTTCCATACTTATGTTTTAACGAAAACAGCTTGAAAATAAAATTGAGGCCCGTTTTTAAGCGGGCCTTTTTTTGTGAAAAATTGAACAGCTTGAATATGGAGGCCGAATTTACAGTAACGATAGATTGCCCTGTCCGCATTTTATCTGTTTTTTAAATAAAAAACCGATTTTCAGGACTGTGTAAATGAAAACCGTTTCTTTGCTGCCGTTTTTATTCTAAAAAAATCAGCTGTCGGTTCTATGAAGATCGCCTTCCCCCTTGGCAAAAAGACCGATAATCCCCAGGTTGAACATGATACCGATGGCGAATCCGGAGACGGCGCCGGTTACAATCCTGACCAAGTTTCCGGGATCGAATCCGGAAACGGATTCGAATAACGCCTCCGCCCCCGTAAACATCGAAAAGCCGATGATTAATGCCAGTATCCAAAAATTTTCGCTCCTCCCTGCTTTTAAAACGAAGTTCAAACCGAATCCGAGAAAAATGAACATATATATGCCTATACAACGGCAGCACAGGGGAAGCTCGTAACCAAAGAGGATGCTCCGCTCATAAATATGATGACAGATTGGGAGTGAATGAACCAATTCCCAGAGCTCTCCGTGAAATGACGGCATTAGTTCCAACTTTGATTCCAAAAAGCTGTTAAACAATATCGGCTCTTTGCCTTTGTGATTAAGGCTTAAGCTTAAAGTACGAAATAGAATATCACAATTTGTCTCGGATTAAAAGGAAAGGCACCGGCAGGCGAAGGTATTTGATTCAGCGAGGTTGATATTTCCCCCTTTCGGCCGTCTACAACGGCAATATTTTGACAGACGGGAGTCGATATCCCTTATAAAACAGATAATTCTAAAAGGTTTAAAGATTCTGTTATCAAGAAGGCTTTGAATTTGGAAGAGATATCGAGATCCCTTATAAAATAGAGAGCTCTAAAAGGGATAGGGATTAAGAATGTCGGTGATATCGTTAAAGAGGTTCCAGGGCTCCCTGTTGTTGTCCGTTACCATCCAGACGTCGGTGATAAAATCGTTGTCGATATCCGCGGAGCAGGTGGCGGTGAAATGCGTGCTTTCTCCGGAGATATTGAGGTACCAGTTTTTATAATATTTGGGATCGCTTACGGGAGTGAAGTTTATTTCGTTGTAATCACTGGAGAATCTGTTAGCTTCAGCGAAATATGCCACTTCGGCCTCAAATACTCCGGCGAGGAGTATCCTTGCCTCCGATTGTTTCGATTTCATCTGGAAGCGTAAAAAATTCGGAATAGCGATGGAAGCGAGAATGGCTATGATTGCCACAACGATCATTAGCTCAATTAGCGTAAATCCTCGGATTTTTTTCTTTGATTTATATTTCATTTGGGAGTCGAAAAATATTGGTTGAATCACGTATTGTATATAATAAAGTGCAAACTCCATGCCACAACGGAAATATCTCAGAATATTATCTTGAAGGTATAAAGTATTGTTTTCACACTATTTTTCTAAGAACATATTGGAGGCAAATTATGTTATCGCATCCGTTATCCTGAATATTTGAAAAAACGCAAATTTTGTTTGCAATATCGCAAACAGATTGGCTTATCTAATTATACATAAAACTGATTATGTTTTTTTATTTGAGCATTTTTTTAAAAACGTTTAAAAAATCCTTGACATCTTGTTTTTTTTTATATATTTTACTAAAATAACTTACATAAGAAGAGTCTTGCGATGGATTGCTATACGAGGATTTTTTTTGAAATGAAAGGCTGGGCGTGGCGCAGCTACATAGGAGGTTTGTTGCGTCCACCGCTTTAGTATCTAAAGTTGTGTATTGTAGGCCGTGGACGGGCAGAACCGTTCACGGCCTTTTTATATCGTAAGGAAAGGCCGTGATATTGTAATTCACGGCCTTTTTTTGTAGGTTTCTATTGACCCAATAACATTGAAAGGGGGTGATCGCCCTATGGGGCGTGTTTGGTGCTGAATCTAAGACATTGATTGAAATTTATTCAAACTTTTGTTGTTTAATAGAGTATCAATAAAATTTATGAGGAGAGAAATGAAAGACAGGAAAGTTATCTTAAGCAAGGCCGAAATGCCGAAAAAATGGTACAACATCGTTGCGGACATGCCGGTGCCGATGAAACCGACCATCAGCCCCAGGACGCTGAAGCCTGCGACGCCTGACGACTTCATACCGATTTTTCCGATGGGGATAATCGAACAGGAAGTGAGCGAAAAAGAATTCATCGATATCCCAGAAGAGGTAATGGAGGCGTTGTCCATCTGGAGGCCGACGCCCCTTGTGCGCGCCCTTAATCTCGAAAAGTATCTCGACACTCCGGCCAAGATCTACTACAAGAACGAGAGCGTATCCCCGCCGGGGTCCCACAAGCCGAACACGGCGGTGGCACAGGCATATTACAACAAGAAGGAGGGGATAAAAAAGATATCGACGGAAACGGGAGCGGGTCAATGGGGAAGCGCCCTCTCCTTTGCCGGCGCCCTCTTCGGCATCGATATCGTCGTGTATATGGTGAAAATATCCTTCGAGCAGAAACCTTACCGCAAGTCGATGATCGAGACCTGGGGTGGAACTATATATTCAAGCCCCACCGACAGGACGGAGAGCGGAAGGGCCATCAGAAAGCAGCATCCCAATACGAACGGCACCCTCGGTATCGCCATATCCGAGGCGGTGGAGCACGCCGCAACGAGCGACGACACGAACTACTCCATCGGGAGCGTCTTGAACCACGTCTGCATGCATCAGACAGTTGTGGGCGAGGAGGCGCTTTTGCAGATGAAAAAGACCGGCGACTATCCGGACGTGGTGATAGGGTGCATCGGCGGCGGCAGCAACTTTGCGGGGCTCTCTTACCCGTTTATGAGGGAAAAGATAAGGGACGGCAAGAAGACCAGGATTGTAGGGGTGGAGCCGTTCTCCTGTCCGACCCTCACGAAGGGCCTTTACGCCTTCGACTACGGCGATACGGCGATGGTCGCTCCAATCCTCTTCATGCACACCCTGGGACACACCTTCGAGCCTCCCGGAATTCACGCCGGCGGCCTGAGGTATCACGGAATGGCGCCCACGATGTGCCTCCTTTACGACCAGAAGTTAATGGACGCCGTGGCCTATCATCAGAACGCCTGTTTCGAGGCGGCTGTTACCTTTGCAAGGACCGAGGGGATCATCCCGGCGCCGGAGACCTCCCACGCCATAAGGGCGGCCATTGACGAGGCCCTGGAGGCCAAGAAAGAGGGGAAGGAGAGGGTCATCCTCTTTAACTTCTCCGGACACGGCCATTTCGACATGGCGGCGTACGATAAGTACTTCTCAAAGGACCTGGAGGATTACGAGTATCCTTCCGAAAAGATCGAGGCGGCTTTAAAGGATCTTCCGAAGATCGAACTGTAATCGCAAAAGTAAAGCCCATTCATTTGTGAATGGGCCTTTAGGATTGTAGTAAAGCCGCGGGGCTTAAGGCCCCGCGGCTTTATTTTTCAAAATAAAAAGGCAAATTGCTGTTTAATTTCCCAAATTACTGTGCTATTATATGTGTGTTTGCTGCTTTAAAAAGGGTATTCAATGTATCACACCTTCCTGTTCCAAGGTGTGTTTGTTTGGGTGGGTAAGTGGTTAAATTCGGCATAAAAGACCTTGATGCATTGATTTTTCGCGAGTTTTCCAAGCTCACTAAGGAGAACATGGATATCGGTCTCCTGATAGAGAATGTCGTCGAGAGGGTTCTTGAAAAGGTCGGCGGCAACAGATATTCTATGTACAAAATCAGTAACAACACCTGCGAAAGGGTATCCGCCTCTCGTCTGATTAAAGACGGAATGGAAGACTTGGAGGAAAACGGCTTTGTGGACGGGGAAGTGGTTTACAAGCTGATTGAAGAGGGCAAGTCGAGTTTTGAGGACTACGGAAAGATTGCGTATATACCGGTGATTAATCATGGTGAGACAATAGGTTTTTTTAAAATCGCAAATGAAAATAATTCCCAGGTGTTTTCATACGATAAGATAGTCTTTTTCGAGATGATGGCGCAAAAGCTCTCCCCGTTCTTTGAAAACATGAGACTCATAAAGGAGAAAGAGAGGGGAATAGGTAAAATCTCCGAGCTGATGGAGATATCGAGAATACTAAATCTGTCACTGGAGCCGAAGATCGTCAGGCAAAAAACGATTGAAGCCGTAACAAGACTCTTGGATTGCGAAACCGCATCCCTCCTCCTCGTCGATGAGGAAAAGGGCGAGCTCTACTTCGAGGTTGCGCTTGGCGAAAAGGGGGACATGGTCAAGGAGATTCGTCTTAAGATGGGAGAGGGGATTGCGGGTTGGGTGGCGGAGAATAACGAGGCGGTGTTGTTAAATGACGTTAAAAGCGACAAGAGGCACTCACACCGGGCGGATGCAAAATCGACTTTTGTTACGAGGAATATGGTTTGTGCGCCGATGGTGATCAACGAAAAGGTGATAGGGGTCCTGCAGGCCATTAATAGGCTGGAGAAGAAGGAATTTGTAACATATGACCTGGATCTTTTGAAATCCTTGTCCCATCAGGTTGCAATAGCGGTGGACAATGCAAGGCTTCACGACGATTTGAGAGAAACGTTCTACCAGACGGCGGAGGCCCTGGCGGATGCCATCGAAAAAAGGGATCCTTACACGGGAAATCATACGATAAGGGTCATGAGGTACTCGATGGTTTTGGCGGAGTATTTTAATCTCTCTTACGATGAAAGGGAGAGCCTGAGGCTCGCCTCGATACTCCATGACGTCGGAAAGATCGGAATCGAGGATTCGATCTTAAGGAAAGATTCCCCATTGAGCGAACAGGAGTATGAGAAGATTAAGAGTCATCCGAACGTTGGAGGAGAGATACTGAGACATATCAAGAGGCTCGAAAAGGTTCTGCCCGCTATAAAGTACCACCACGAGAGAATCGACGGTGATGGATATCCAGAAGGCCTGAAAAACGAGGAAATCCCGTTTTTGGCGAAGATCATAGCCGTTGCGGACACCTTCGACGCCATGACGACCGATCGCCCTTACAGGGCGGCCCTAAGCGACCGAGAGGCAATCGACGAGCTGAAAAAACAGGCCGGCACCCAGCTGGACTCGGAAGTTGTCAAGGCCTTCATCGTGTCGTATGAAA
This sequence comes from Candidatus Zymogenus saltonus, assembly GCA_016929395.1. Lineage (NCBI taxonomy): Bacteria > Deltaproteobacteria > Candidatus Zymogeniales > Candidatus Zymogenaceae > Candidatus Zymogenus > Candidatus Zymogenus saltonus. Next base: position 61,824 of record JAFGIX010000010.1, on the reverse strand, counting down.
ACGGCAGAATCAAAAAAACAGGGGATGGACCGTTAGAATAATCATTTGACTTTATTACTTTTTTTATGTAAATTAGATATACTAACTTGGAGGGATCAATATGACGGAACAAGACCTATTGCTGCAAAAGTTCGGACGCGAATTTATAAAGGGGACTATCCTCTTTAAAGAGGGCGATACTCAAAGCAAAGAGATGTATGTTATCCACAAGGGTAAGGTAAAAATATCGAAAAATATAGGTGACAAGGAGACGGTTCTGGCCAACTTCGGGCCTGGGGAGTTTTTCGGTGAGATGGCAACGCTCAGCAACATGCCCAGGTCCGCAACGGCCGAGGTCATCGAGGACAGCTTGATGTTGGTTATCGATCCCAAGACTTTTGAGACGATGATAAAGAACAATAACGAGGTTGCGCTCAGAATGATTAAAAAGCTCGCGGATCGCCTGCAGGAGACCGACAAGAGGATAGAGATATTGATGATAAAGGACTCCAACAGCAGGGTGATTCACACCCTGGAGAGACTAATTGAGTTGGAAGGGGTGGAGAAGAACAACGGCTTTGTTGTCAATATTACCCTGAACGAGTTGTACGACAAGGCCGGAGTAAATGTTGAACATGCCGCCGAAATAATAGAGAAGCTGCAAAAAGCAAAAATTATTGAGATATCGGATAAAGAGATATTTGTGGCAAGCAAAGATAAACTCAAACAGTTTCTGGAATTTCTCATATTGAGAGAGCAATTCGGCGACCTGGATTGATGCCTATGAAGATTCAAGTCTTAGGATGTAACGGCGGCATTATTCCAGGAACAAGGCCTCCATCTTTCTTGATCAACGAAGAGATACTTATTGATGCCGGCCACGTTACAGGCCAGTTGACTGTCGATCAGCAGGATAAAGTTAGACAGGTTTTTATAACACATTTTCACCTCGACCACACCAAAGACCTTGCGTTCTTGTCGGACAACGCCTACGAGAGACAAGGTCTGCCTATAACTGTTTACGGCTCTAAAGCGACGATCTCGGACTTTAAAGAGCATTTTTTCAACGACCATACCTGGCCCGACTTCACTAAAATCAAATCAGGGAAAGATCCAGTGGTCAACCTGCAGGAGTTGATACCCAACGTGGATCGTAAAGCGGGCAAGACATCTGAAGTAGCCGTAAGGCCTTTTCCCGTCAATCACTCAATAGATGCGTTTGGATACCTCGTTATTGAAGGGGGGTCGTCCGTAATATTTTCGGGTGATACGGGGCCCGTGGATAAGCTCTGGGAGATTGCCAACAACGAGGCGCTGAATTTTAACAGGTTGAAGGCGATTTTTATTGAGACCTCTTTTCCCAGCAGCCTGCAAAGAGTTGCGGATGTGAGTTTTCATCTTACGCCCTATACTCTGAAAAAAGAGCTGGAAAAATTCAAAACCGGGGGTATCCCGGTATATCTCTACCACCTGAAGCCGAGGTACTATAAGATCATCAAGGGGGAGATTGAGGCAATGAATAACGATGACATATCAATCCTCGAAAACGATCAGGTGTTTATATTTTAAGGACCAATCTTGGGAATCAGAAAGGATAAGGCTTCAAGCGTAAAGCTCGATGAGGCGGCGGACTGGGTGAAGTGCCCGGGCTGTTCCAATACCCTCTTTTCGAGAGAGATCGAAAGAAATCTATCGGTCTGCACCTCATGCGGGTATCACTTCAGGATCGGCGCCAGAAAGCGGATAGAAACCGTTACGGACAGGGATAGCTTAAAAGAGCTTTTTTCCGACCTCAAGCCCGGGGATCCCCTCGGTTTCGTCGATGAAAGACCGTATCCTGATAGGATTAAAAACGCCCGGGAAAAAACTGGGGAGTCGGAGGCCGTTGTCACGGGCAGCGCCAAGATCTCCGGCATCGACGTCGTAATCTCGGTCATGGATTTCGACTTCATGGGCGGCAGCATGGGAAGCGTGGTGGGAGAGAAGGTGACGCTCGCAGCAGAGAAGGCGGCCAAAGAAAAAATTCCCCTTGTCTCCTTTGTTGCCTCCGGCGGCGCACGGATGCAGGAGGGTTTGATCTCGCTTATGCAGATGGCAAAGACGACCGGCGCCGTATCGCGGCTGAAGGATTCAGGGGCGCCTTACATATCCATCCTTACAAATCCAACCACGGGCGGCGTCGCCGCGAGCTTTGGGATGTTGGGAGATATCAACATAGCGGAGCCCGGTGCCGTCATCGGCTTTGCCGGACGCAGGGTGATCGAGCAGACGATAAACCAGAAGCCCCCCGATAATTTTCAGAAGGCGGAAGAGCTTCTGAAGCACGGGATGATAGACATGATAGTAGAGCGAAAGTCTATGAAGAATACCATATTCCATCTGCTTGAGTTCTTTACGGAAAGGACCAAAAAATAGCTCCCCCTTTTGACTTGCCCCCCTCCCCCCATCCAACTATAATATAATGATGATAAGACGGCTGTGAGTGAAGATACGCCCTTGCCGAAAATTACCGGACCTAAAAAAATTCTTTTCTTAAATATAGTAATGTGATAATAGACACTTTCTCTAAAGGGAAAAACCATATATCTGAAACGTAAATATGACCGGTTTGTGATGAAGGGGGATATGGACGAGAGGAAGATCGATAAAGAATTTGCCTATCTGGAAAGCCTGAACGCCAGGGGGATAAGGACCGACCTTACGGTTATGGAGCGGGCGCTCGCCCTTATGGGCGATCCCCACGAGGCGCTGAATAAAATCGTTGTGGGGGGGACCAACGGCAAGGGGTCGGTGGTGTCTTTTATCGGATCGGCCCTTGCCGCGGCTGGATACAAGCCCGGGCTCTACTACTCCCCCCACATCGTCGATTTCAGGGAGAGGATAATCGTGGGAAGCGAGATGATAACGGTATCCGAAGCCGCCTCCCTGATAAATAGGGTCAGGGAGATCGTGGATACCCCTCTCAAGCCCACCTACTTCGAGTTCATAACGCTCATGGCCTTCGTTCACTTCAAGGATGTCGGGGTGAATCCGGCCGTAATGGAGGTGGGGCTGGGGGGGCGCTTTGACGCCGTGAACGTGGGGATGCCGGCCGTCTCCGTCATCACCAACGTCTCCCTCGATCACACCCAGTACCTCGGCAGGACACCGGAGGAGATCGCCCTTGAAAAGGTCCAAATTCTGCCGGAGGGGGGCATGCTCATCGTAGGCAGGGTCGACGATTCCGTGAGGTCGCTCCTCAAGGGCGAGGCGGAGGAGCGCGGCGCCGCGTCCTATTTCCTGGGCGAGGATTTCAGCTACGATCTGGACGAGGCGGGCGACGCCGTCTACCGCGGGATCGAGTTCACCCTCTCTGATATATCCATAGGCCTTCCCGGGGCGCACCAGGCTCAGAACGTGGCCGTCGCCCTGGCGGTCCTCGAGGTCTTAAGGGAGATGGGATACAAAGTTCCCGGGGGCGCGATGAAGGAGGGCGTGGGAAACATCTACCTCCCCGGGAGGATGGAGGTGATCGCCAGGAGTCCCGAGGTGATCGTGGATGTCGCCCACAACGTGGATGCCGCCATGGCACTTGTCGAGCACCTGACGACGCTACCCGTTAAGAAGACCGCCTTCGTGGTCGGGATGATGAGAGACAAGGATATAAAGGGCTTCCTCAAGATCCTCGACCTCGAGGGGGAGGGGATTTTCCTGACGGGGCTTAACGTCCCCAGGGCGGCGGGCGTCGATGAAATGGCAAGGGATGCCTCTTGCCTCAAGACGCCCGTCAGGTTATTCGACAATATGACCGAGGCGCTCTCCGCCGCAAGAGACTTTGCGGGGGAAGGGGGACGCGTCGTCGTTACCGGCTCCTTTTACACCGTGGAGGCGGCTGTGAGGGAGTTGGGGGGATTATGATCGGTTAGGCATTATGCTTCAGGGGGTGGCAAGGGTTGTCATTGGGAGGAGGATTTTCTCAAAAATTCTACGAAGCAATCTTGTATTGTTAATAAAGAAGGCAGGTATATAAACTTCTATTCCAGCATCTCCTTCACGACTATCTTCAGATCGTCCAGCTTGTTCTCCACAACGTCCCAGACAATTTCAAGGTTTACGCCGAAATATGCGTGAATGAGGATATTTCGAAGGTCGACTATTTTTTGTTAAGGGATGGATTTTATCTTCTCCTTTGTTTCGATCGGGAGGTTTTTTACCGCCTCGCCGATGATCTCAAGATTTCTGATAACGGCGTCGATTGTTTTACGATCCTCGGAGAAGGCGTCATAGTCCATACCTTCAACGTACGATTCGATCCGATCGATCGCATCGATGATGTCATCGAGATAGACCTTATAGTCCCTCGGCATAGATGACCTCTTTTAGGATTTTCGGTCTGAGCCGCGGCTTCAGGTTGTCTTCGATTACGAGGTCGACGTCGCGGTTGAATAGCGTTTCGAGAAAGACCTTGAGATCCATGTAGTTGTCCAGCGTGTTCTTCTCAAATTCCACCAGGATGTCGATGTCGCTCAGGCTCTCTTCCCCGCCCTCGGCGTATGACCCGAAAAGCCCGATCTTCCTGACGCCGAACTTCTCTCTTATCTCCCCGGCCGAGCCGGACAGGGCCTTGATGATCGAATCTCTGGACAGATGCATATTTTTTCCCTTAAAGGATTTTCTTAGAGATTTTAACTCAATTTGGATAAAAAATCAACTATGGTTTTGAGGCGCGGGGGGCGGGGAGGGTGGGGTGACGGTGGCGGTAAAGCCTGTTCATTGCGGGGAGAGATAGACAAGGGGCTAATCTGGGATGGGACAAGGGGCTTAAGCCCCTTGTCTTGTCTGTCCCCTTGTCTGTCTATCAAACACGGACGAAGCAATCGGGAGAGTACGTTGCAAGGAACAACCCGATTGCCGCGCCTGCCTTCGGCAAGTTCGCAATGACGGTGTTTGGTAAAATGGGAAGGTCGCAAAGCCTGTCATTGCGAGGAGCGAGCCTGCGAAGCGACGAAGCAATCGGGTGAGCACATGTAGGATAGAGCAGTATTATAATTTGGTGGAAGGAACAACCCGATTGCCGCGCCCGCCTGCGGCGGGCTCGCAATGACGGTGTTTGGTAAAATGGGAAGGTCGCAAAGCCCGTCATTGCGAGGAGCGAGTCTGCGAAGCGACGAAGCAATCGGGTGAATATATAGAGGGGAAGGGAAACTGTCAATTTAACTTGTGACTAATGCTATTCAATTTTCTTTATTATTAAGAATGTTAATTCTAATTCCATCTTCATACATTCTTTCTTCATCTTTAGACCATTTACCAGTGAGAATAATCTGAACTTTATGATTAATACTTTTAGGAATATTTGATGCAGAAATTCTCAATTCTATAATATATTTACCAGCTGGTTGTAAATTTTTTTTACTATAAGGTTTAACAAAAGTCTCAAATCCTATAATAGTATTCTCAGGGTCTATTCCATCCCAAGTTCTGTCTTCATCAAGAGCATGTCTCATTTTTGGATCTACTACTCTTAATAATGTGAAATATCTGTAACTATCTGGTGAAATATGTGGATAAATTGGACTATCAAAAAAATATGTCCAGAAAAGATTAATTGGAATAAAATCAGGGACTATTTTTTCTTTCCCATCGGGAAGTATCTTATACAATTTATTTGCTAAAACTTCTACATTTTCTGCTTTTGTTTTTCCTGAATTGTGAACTTTAATTCTCGCATAATATGTATCAGCCCATATTGATGGATTATTCACTCTCCTTAGTATAGTTTTATGATAATCTGGAGGAAAAGGCTCAAAAGATATGCTCAATTCTGGTTTTCTAAAAAAAGAAATAATTTCGTCTTTAAAAGCTGTAATGATAGCAACTAAAGCAAGTATAAATGTAGAAATTGCTGATAAAGCAATCCACGTTGAACACATAAAAAACACCTATTTTATTTGATAATATTATAAATATCATAAATTTTATTGTCAAGTTTTAAAATCCTTTTATATCATATTATTCTAACAAAACTATTAACGATAAAACTGTCAACATCATTATACGTCACATTTTTAACACTGAAAAACAGACCCCCACCCCCCCCAAACAGCTCCCCAAAACCACCGGCCTTTAGTATCATAGCACGTAAAGTAAAAAAGCCGAGAAGAAGGGGAAACGTCCTCCTCGGCTTCACAGGCAAAATGCACCTATTTAAGTTTTTTTACTTCCTTCCCACCACGCACAGCCATCTACCTTTTTTGTGCTTGTCGATCTCTATATTTGAAAACCCCGCTTGCTCCAAAAAGCCTTTTATCTCCTCACCTGTGTAAATGTTTATTTCCAGCTTTTTTATTATTCTTTCAAGTCCTTCGGGGCCCTGCGCCTCGTTGCAGACTATGAACACGCCGTTCTTTTTAAGCACGCGGGCCGCCTCTTTGAAGCTGTCCGCGATGTTCGGCCAGAAATAAATCGACTCGAACGCCGTGACGCCGTCGAAGGTTTTATCCTTGTATGGGATCGCCTCCACGCTCGCCTCCTTTACCTCGACCTTGCCTGCTGTTACCGCCGCCCGGTTGAAGGAGAGAGACTTCTCCACGCTTGCGGGCGAATAGTCTATGCCGCAGACCTTCGCCTTAGGGGCGAGCTTCAGGAGGTTTGCAAGGTTCTTGCCCCCGCCGCACCCGATATCCAAAAGCCTCTCGCTGCCGCCGAGGTCGACGTGCGAGAGTGCCCAGATCGCCATAGGATTGTGCCCGAGGTTCATCCCCCACAGCATTAATCTACCGCCGATGGTTTTTGTGGGCTTCCTTGCATTATCGAGCAATTTGTTTGCCATTTTTACCCCTTTCTTTTTCCCAATAAAAAGTCCGTTTCAAGCATTCTGCGAATTCTATAATTAACGATAGAACCTGTCAACATCATTATCGGTTTTTTTCACGCTTAAAAATAGACACCTGCACTCCCCAAACCGCAATTCATTCCCCTTAAATAGATTGACAAAGCCGACGGCTTTTAATATTATAATACCCAACATGAAAGAGCTGAAAAGAACAGGAAACGTCATCCTCGGCGTCACCGGCGGCATCGCCGCCTACAAGGCGTGCGAGCTGTCAAGGCTATTGGTTAAAGCCGGCCACGGCGTCACCGTCGTTATGACGAAAAACGCCCAGGAATTCGTGACGCCCCTGACGTTCTCGACACTGACCGGAAACGACGTCGTAACCGGGATGTACGAGTCCCCCGCCAGGACCGAGCATATCGACATCGCCGAGGCGGCGGACCTCGTCGTCGTCGCCCCCGCCACCGCGAACGTCATAGGTAAGGTGGCCGGCGGCATCGCCGACGACATGCTGACCACGGTGATCATGGCCACAAAAGCTCCAGTTGTTTTCTGCCCCGCCATGAACGTCAACATGTACGAAAACCCGATCGTCCAGGAAAATATTGCGAAGTTGAGGAAGTTCGGCTACTTCTTCGTTGAGCCTAATGAGGGTGAGCTCGCCTGCGGCGTTATCGGCGCGGGGAGAATGGCCGAGCCGGCGGAGATCATGGCGTCCGTCAGCGACCTCTTCGCGGGCGACCTCAAGAAGGGGGGCTTGAGCTGCGACCTTAAAGGGTTAAGGGTGATGGTTACCGCAGGGCCGACGAGAGAGGCTATCGACTCGGTCCGCTACATCACCAACCACTCCACGGGTAAGATGGGGTACGCCGTCGCCAGGAGGGCCAGGAGCAGGGGCGCCGATGTCCTGCTGATCACGGGGCCTTCGAGCCTGTCGCCTCCCGCCGGCGTCGAGACGATAAGGGTGACCAGCGCCGCCGACATGGGAAGGGAGGTCAACGCCAGGTTTGACGGGGTGGACGCCGTAATAAAGGCGGCGGCCGTCGCCGACGTGACTCCCCTTAAAAAGAGCGACCACAAGCTGAAGAAGGAGGAGTGCGGCGAGGCGATAAAGCTCGGCAGGACCGAGGATATTCTTAAAGGTCTGGGCAGGATAAAGGGAGACAAGATACTCGTGGGGTTCGCCGCCGAGACGAGGGACCTCATGGAGAACGCCGAGAGAAAGCTCAGGGAGAAAAACCTCGACCTGATCGTGATCAACGACGTATCGAGGACGGACGCCGGCTTTGCGGCGGACACCAACGAGGTCAAGATTATCGATGCCAAGGGCGCCGTCGACTCGCCGCCCCTCATGATGAAGGAAGGGGTGGCTGAGTACATCCTCGACAGGGTAAAGGAGATATGGCTGGAGAAGAGGAAAGGGAAAAATTAGTCAGGGAGGCCGTCTCGGCCCTGCAGTATCTTAAGGCGCTGGGCTGTGACTACATCCCGGACGGCCCCGGCATCAGGGCGCTCTTCGGCGAGGGGGCGCAGATGGTGGAGGCGAGGGAGCGGATGAAGGAGGTGGTGGCAGAGGAGAAGGTCGTGGTCGAGACGGTTGGGGAACCGACTGCGGCGACGGCGACATCTTTGCAGTCCTTGAATCTTGAGGGGGAGAGACCCTCGGTGACGCTCGAAGAGATCAGGGAGAGGCTCGGCGACTGCGCAAGGTGCAAGCTGAGCTCCGGAAGGCAGAATATAGTTTTCGGCGACGGGAACCCGAACGCGGTACTGATGTTCGTGGGGGAGGGGCCGGGAAAGGACGAGGACATACAGGGGATCCCATTCGTGGGGAGGGCGGGCCAGCTCCTGACAAAGATCATAGAGGCGATCGACATGAAGAGGGAGGACGTCTACATCGCAAACATCGTGAAGTGCCGCCCCCCGGAAAACAGGGTCCCGGAGCCGGACGAGGTCAAGGCGTGCATCCCCTTTCTGATGGATCAGATCGAGGCGATAAGGCCACAGATCATCGTGACCCTGGGCGGTGTCGCCACGAATAACCTCTTGGGGACAAAGGGGTCTCTGGGAAGCGCGAGGGGGAGATTTCACACCCTCGACCATTTTGGAAGCCTCGTTATGCCTACGTATCACCCCGCCTATCTCCTCAGGGACCCCGCGAAGAAGCGGGAGACCTGGGAGGACATGAAGAAAGTGAGGGATATGTACAACACACTGATGAAAGGTGAGTGAGAGAAGATGAATATAAATGGTTTGAGAAAAAGAAAGACGATCCTCAAGGTGCAGGTCGCGATATTTCTGCTGGGGATTATCCTCGCCCTTGGCCCGGTCCTGCTTGGGCAGGAGGGGGTGACGACCCGGGCCGAGAACGCCGACACGGTCAGCATCCTGAGGCTTAAGGGGGCGATAAACCCGATATCGGCGGAATATATAATCGACGGAATCAAGGACGCCGAGGAAAAGGGATACGACGCCGTCCTCATAGAGCTGGACACCCCGGGTGGGCTGATGGAGCCGATGCGCGATATTATAAGCGCGATAATAAACACGGAGATTCCGGTGATCGTCTACGTCTCCCCGAAGGGCGCCAGGGCGGCCTCCGCCGGGGCCTTCATCACAATCGCTTCCGACATAGCGGCGATGGCCCCAAACACGAACATCGGGGCGGCGTCGCCCGTCATGATGACGCCCGTCGGCGGGGATAAGGATAAAAGCGTTTTCCCGACGGAGAAGGGGGATAAGGAGAAGACTCAGGAGAAGGACGGAAACACCGAGACCCTTATGAAAAAGGTGATGGAGGACAGCGTCGCGTACATTACGGGATTGGCGGAGAGCAACGACAGGAACGTGGAGCTTGCGGTTCTGATGGTGACGGAGGCCAAGTCTATAACCTCGACCGAGGCGCTGTCGAAAAACATAGTGGATATTCTCGCGGAGGATATTGACAGTCTCTTTTCCCAGATCGAGGGAAAGACCTTTATGACTAGTAAGGGTGAGATAAAGCTCTCTCTCGTAAACGCGAAGCGGGTCGAATACAAAATGGGCTTCAGGAGGGAGTTCATATATATCCTTACAAATCCGACCATTTTCTATCTACTCTTGATGCTTGGAATCGCGGGGATCTACTTCGAGCTATCCAATCCGGGGGCGATCTTCCCCGGCGTTATAGGAGGTATCAGCATTATACTTGCACTTTACGCGTCGCAATCGATCCCGATAAACTTCGCCGGCGTGCTCTTGATCCTTCTGGCGGTGATACTCTTCATACTGGAGATAAAGGTGACAAGCTACGGGCTCTTGACGGTCGGCGGGGTGCTTTCCCTCTTCTTGGGCTCGGTAATGCTTTTCAAATCGAATCTGGAGTTTCAGAGGCCATCTATGTGGACGATAATCGTAACGGTGATATGTGTGGCGGCGTTTTTCATCGCCGTTATAGGACTGGCGGCAAAGGCATATTTGAAGACGCCCAGCACCGGGAAAGAGGGGATAGTCGGGAAGAGGGGGGTCGCCAAGACAGACATCAACGAGGACGGAGGCAAGGCGTACGTCTACGGGGAGTGGTGGGACGCCACAAGCGACGCCCCCATAAAGAAGGGGGAGAAGGTCGAGGTCGTTGAGAGCGTTGACCTCGGCGTCAGGGTTAAAAAGATATAGGCGACGTTAAATGTCATATCGAGAGGAGATCGGATAAACGGGATGTGTGTCGATATCGATAGGGGGGATAGGGGGGTGGATCTGAAAGCCGTCAGGGCGGTCTCCCTCATATCGGGGGGGCTTGACGGCCTGCTCGCGACGCGCCTCGTCATGGATATGGGGATCGATGTCTTGGCGCTCAACTTCGTGACACCCTTCTTCGGGATGGGGCCGGGTCTGGGATATGACGAGTACGCCGGGGAATTCAAGGCGAGGATGCTCGATCTCTACGGCATAAAAGCTGAGGTTATCGACATCTCCGAAAAATACATCGAGATTGTGGGAAATCCCCCCCACGGCTACGGCAAGGATTTCAATCCATGCCTCGACTGCAAGATAATGATGGTGTCGGAGGCGAAGAGGTACATCGATGATACGGCCGAAGGCGGGGAGGCAAGGCTCATAGTCACAGGGGAGGTCCTGGGCCAGCGCCCCATGTCCCAGAGGAGGGACACGTTGAGGATAATCGAGCGGGAGTCGGACTGCCGGGGGATTTTGCTTCGCCCCCTCTCTGCAAGACTCCTCGAGCCGACCGTTCTGGAGGAGGAGGGGTACGTTGATCGAGGGTCGCTCTTAGGACTTTCCGGCAGGGGAAGGAAACCCCAAATCGCTCTTGCCGGGAGCCTCGGAATAGAACAATTCGAGGCGCCGGCAGGGGGGTGCTGTCTCACCGACCCGATCATCTCGAAAAGGATAAGGAGGCTCTACGGGGTAAAGGGGACTCCTGCCCCGGAATATATTTCAATGATGAGGGCGGGAAGGCCCTTTCACCTCGGCGGGGGCGTGATCCTGACCTTGGGGAGGGACGACGGGGAGAACAGGATTATCGAGAAGATGGGGGGCAGCGGATCGATCTTCGTAAGGCTCGTGGATGTCCCCGGCCCCCTGGGCCTTATGAGGGGGGATTATAACAACGATCATATCTCCCTTGCAATATCGATCCTGGCGAGGTATAGTAAGGCTCGAAACGAGGGAAGCGTCAGGGGGGGGGTCGGCGGCGCCGTGGATAAGATCGAAGGAGAAATTAGGGCAAGGCCGATCGATGACGAAGATATTGAGACTCTGAGGTTTTAAAAAATAGAGGAGAAGATATGAGGAGATCCAGGATATTGTCTACCGGCAGATGCCTGCCGGAGAGGGTGGTGACGAACCACGATCTGTCAAAAGTGATGAGGACCAACGACAAGTGGATTCAGGAGCGGACCGGGATAGTCGAGCGGAGGTACGTGGAGGATGACACCGGAGCATCGGACCTCGGATATGAGGCGTCCGTTATCGCCATCGAGAGGGCGGGGATAAAGCCGGAGGATATCGACATGATAATCTTCGGGACATTGAGCTACGATCACACCTTCCCGGGCTCGGGGTGTCTTCTGCAGGAGAAGCTGGGAATACCAGGCGTCGCGGCGCTCGACGTCAGAAACCAGTGCACCGGCTTCATGTACGGCATGGCCATAGCAGACCAGTTCGTCAAGACCGGAATGTACGACCACGTGCTCGTTGTCGGGGCGGAGGTCCACTCCACCGGACTTCAGTTCTCCGACGAGGGGAGGGACGTCACGGTGATCTTCGGCGACGGGGGCGGGGCCGCCGTAATCGGGGTCAGCGACGATGAAAATAAGGGCATACTCTCCTCGCACCTCCACGCCGACGGCAACGGATTTCGTGAGCTCTGGATAGAGGCTACCTCGTGCCGTACGTTTCCAAGGATCACCCACCAGATGCTCGATGGTGGGAAGGTCTGGCCCAAGATGAACGGAAAGAACGTATTCAAGAACGCCGTGACGAGGTTGCCTGAGGTAATACACGAGGCCTTGGACGCCAACGGTCTTAAAATTGAAGACATCGATCATCTGGTGCCCCATCAGGCGAATATGAGGATCAACCAGTTCGTAGCCCACAAGCTGGGCATCCCGGAGGAGAAGGTGTGGCATAACATCCAGAGATACGGAAACACCACCGCCGCCACAATCCCGATCTGCCTCGACGAGATGCTGGAACAGGGCGTAATCCATGATGGAGATATTTTAATGATCGCGGCGTTTGGAGCTGGCTTTACGTGGGCCTCGTCGCTGGTGAGGTGGTAGGAAGGCTTCTTTAAAAAATTTCGCTTTTCCAAGGGTGGATCAGGATTTTTCAAGGTTTCTCTTTTTAATCCCGTCCGCCCTTTTTAATATGAAGAAATAGTACTCTCAAGGATATAGAGATCGATGCAAGACCTCACCCCCATGTTGAGACAGTATCACAAGATAAAGGAGGATTACCCCGACTGCATCCTCTTCTATCGCATGGGGGACTTCTACGAGATGTTCTTTGAGGACGCAATGGAGGCCTCGCCCGTCCTCGAGATCGCCCTCACCACCCGGGACAAGGGGAAAGAAAATCCCGTCCCTATGTGCGGTGTCCCGTATCACGCCGCGGAAAACTACATATCGAGGTTATTGAAAAACGGCTACAAGGTGGCGATCTGCGAGCAGGTGGAGGACCCGGCAAAGGCGAAGGGGATCGTCAGGCGGGAGGTCGTCAGGGTGGTCACGCCGGGGCTTTCTGGAGAAATCGGCGGGATCGAGTCTAAGGAGAACAACTACATAGCCGGCCTCGTCAAGGGCGGGGACAGATGGGGGGCGTCCTTCCTCGATTTTTCCACTGGGGAGTTCAGGACGACGGAGCTCGATGACGTTTTCGAGCTTATCGACGAAATATCCAAGCTGAATCCCAGAGAGGTGGTGATGCCGGAGGGGATGGAGGGGGAGGCGGACGCCGAGCCCTTGTACACCGTGTTTTCCCATCTCCTCATAACCTACATGGACCCCTCTCCTTTTTCTACTGAATCCGCCGCAAAGACGATCTGCGAGATATTCAATCTTGGGAGCGTCGATGGGCTGGGAATCAAGGAAACGCCCCTGGCGCTCTCGGCGACGGGCGGGCTTTTGAGATACGTGGTCGACTATCAGAGGGGCGAAGCTTTCCACCTCTCCTTCCCGAGGCTCTACGTCCCCTCGGAGTTCATGCTGGTTGACGACGTCACGAAGAGAAACCTGGAGCTCGTAAAGACCCTCTACGAGGGCGCCAGGAGCGGCTCCCTCCTCTCGCTATTGGATAGGACGGTAACCTCGATGGGCGGGAGGCTTCTGAGGGGCTGGATAAACTATCCCTTAACCGACGTTACCGAGATCCAATCGAGGCTTGACGCCGTGGAAAGTTTTTACAACGACAGGGGAGGGACTCTGGAGATAACCGAAATGCTCTCTCAAATTTCAGATATCGAGAGGATTGTCGGCAGGGTCTCCACGAACATCGCTGGGCCGAGGGACCTCGCGGCCCTATCCGGGTCGCTTAAGATGATACCGGTCGTGAGAGAGTCGCTCGAGAGATTCAAGGCCGATGCGATAGACAAGATAACGGAGGGATTCGCCGAATTCGCCGAGCTTGTCGAAAAGATCGACAAGACGCTTGTGGAGTCGCCGCCGCCCTCCCTTAGGGACGGCGGAATTATCGCCGACGGCGTGAACGAGGAGCTGGACGAGTTGAGATCGATTTCCAGGGAGGGTAAGGACTGGATATTGAGGATCGAGGAGAAGGAGAGGGTAAGGACGAAAATCCCGAAGCTCAAAATTAGATACAACAAGGTCTTCGGCTACTACATCGAGGTCTCGAATATCCACACCGACAAGGTCCCGAACGACTACATAAGAAAGCAGACCCTCGTCTCGGCCGAGAGATACATCACCCCGGAGCTCAAGGAGTACGAGGCGAAGGTCTTAGGTGCCGACGATAGGATCAAGGCGATTGAGTACGACATCTTCGTGGAATTAAGGGACTGGGTCAAGGGCTGGATAAGGGATATCAAGGCGGCGGCGGCATCGATAGCTGCGCTTGACGTCTACACGAGCCTCGCCCTCTGTGCCATCGACCTCGATTTTACAAAGCCGGTCGTGGATGAGTCCCTGATCATAGAGATCAGGGATGGGAGACACCCGATGGTGGAAAAGGCCCTCCCGAAGGGGACTTTTGTGGCAAACGATATATCCGTTGACACGAGCAAAAAACAGCTCCTCATCATCACCGGCCCCAACATGGCGGGAAAGTCCACCATAATAAGGCAGGTTGCCGTAATAGTCCTGATGGCCCAGATAGGCTCCTTCGTCTCTGCAAGCCATGCCAGGATAGGCGTGGTCGACAGGATATTCACGAGGGTCGGGGCGTCGGACTCGATAGTCAGGGGGCAGTCCACATTCATGGTGGAGATGGTCGAGACGGCCAACATCCTGAACAACGCCACGGGGAGGTCGCTTGTCATACTCGACGAGATAGGGAGGGGTACGAGCACCTTCGACGGACTGTCCATAGCCTGGGCCGTGGCCGAATATATCCACGACAATGCAACGCTGAGACCCAGAACCCTCTTTGCCACCCACTACCACGAGCTGACGGAGCTTTCGGCCGTCAAGGAGAGGGTAAAAAATTACTACATATCCGCAAAGGAGTGGAACGGGAGGATGATCTTCTCGAGGACCATAAAAGAAGGGGTCTCCAGCCGAAGCTACGGGATCAACGTGGCGAGGCTCGCGGGGATCCCCCATGAGGTCATCGAAAGGGCGAAGGCGATCCTCGAAAACATCGAGAGAGGGGAATTCACCACGAGGGGCATCCCCGCCCTGATAGCAGGGGACAAAGCACCGGAGAGACACACGGATTCGCAGCTCGACCTCTTTTACGGCGACGAGAGGGAATTCTTCGAGGAAGTGGCGGCGCTCGATACGCAGGACATGACCCCGCTGGACGCCCTTAATAGGTTAGACGAAATTGTAAAAAAACTAAAAAAAATAAAGGAACAATAGTTTTTTTCTTGATATATAAAATTCCCTGTGAGATTATACCTACCTATAACGTTAGGGTGATGAGACTATTATGAAGGTTCCATCTAAAAATCTCGTTATAGCCTTGTATGCATTCGGTGTTTGCATTGATTCAACAAGTGGAATAGAATCTGTTCGATATAGGCCCCTTTTATAAGGGGTGTTTTTTTTAGAGGGGGGGGTCGGGAGTTTTAGGGGGGTCGGGCAATTTACTGGGGGGAGCAGGTAATTTACGGAGGTCGGGGAGTTTTAGGGGGGTCGGGGGATTTTCAATTAGCGTCAGGTGGAAGGTCTCGTATATAATATAAATAGTAATAGGGGATCAAAAGGTGGAAAAAGAGCTTAAAAAGATGCTCGAGTACGAGGCGGAGGCACAAGAAATTTTGGACGGCGCCAACAGGAGGGCGGACCAGATAAAGGGGGAGGCCCAGAGGGACGCGGATGAAATGCTGAAGGAGATGAGATTCAAGGCGGAAGACAAGGCCCAGAAGATCAGGGAAAAGATAGTCGTGGATGCAAAGGAGGAGGCCGAAAAAATCCACCTCCGCACAAAAAAGAACCTTCAGGAGATGGAGGCCAGGGCGAAAAAGAGGATGGACGAGGCGGCGGCGACGGTGATCTCCGAGTTCTTCGAGATATAATCGGGTCGGGTCAATTTTGTTGTGGGGGTCGGGTCAATTTGATAGGGGGGGGTTGGGGGGTTGGGGCAATTTGGTAGGGGGGGCTGGGGTGAGGCGGGGCTGTTAAACCGGTGTTATTGTGATCGGATTGATCGTATAAGGATTGATTGAAAATATATGTTGCTTGAAGTAGAAAAATATTCCTTTATCAACGCCAAGATAAGGGGCATGAAAAGCCGCCTCTTCGACGGGGCAAGGTACAAACAGCTCATGGAGACCACCCAGCTCGACGCGTTTGTCAAGGCCCTGATCGATACCGACTACGGAGATACGCTCTTGGGACTCGGCTCCGGCGAGGCGGAGATTACGGAGGTCACCAGGGCCTTCGACAGGAGCCTAATCGCCACCTACAAGACCATACTCAAGTTCTTCACGTCAAAAAAAGAAAACACCTTTATAGCTCATCTCATCTCGAGGCTGGAGGTGGAAAACCTCAAGATCATATTGAGGGGGAAGTTCAAGGGTATAAGCCCCGTTTTGATAAGCGATGCGCTGATTCCGACCAACGGTCTTTCCAATATAGATTACGATAGGCTGATAAACAGCAAAGACGTCGACGAGTTTGTGTCCGATCTGGGCTCAACCCGATATGGAATATCGCTGAGGCAGGTGCTCCCCCTTTTTGTGAAAGACAGGAGGACGGTCCTGCTCGAGCGCCCCATGGACGAGACATATTATTTCAGTATGTTCGAAAATCTCAAGAACCTGACGGGCAACGACGAGAAGATCATGAAGGGCTATATCGGCACCATTATAGATTGTTTCAACATCATGGGGACCTTGAGATACAGGCTCTATTACGATGTGCCCTCGGATGCTGTAAAATCGATGATCATCCCGATAAGATACAGGCTTGCAAAAACGGAGTTGGAGTCCTTGACCCGGGCCACCGAAGAGGACTACAGGGACATAATAAACAGCTCATATTACGGGAGACACGTGGGGAGTTACGGCGATCTACCGGAGCTGGAGATGGGCCTGAACCGCATCATGGCGGCCAGCGCCAGGAAAGTTCTTTCGGGCTCTCCGTTCAATATCGGCACAATCATCGGCTACCTCGCCTTAAAGGAGCTCGAGGTGGGAAACCTCAAGTGTATAGCCGAGGGGAAAAGACACAACCTTGCCGAAGATGAAATATCGGCAAGCCTTGTCATGTAGGCGAAGCTTTTTTTCTTTGTTTGATATGTGAATGAATTGAATTTGGAACCTAAATGAAATATAATTGTAGCTACCCTGTTGATCTGGAGTGGAATATTGAACTAAAAGCACGCGACCTGAAAGCGCGATCTAAAAGAGAACTGCAAATTAGCAACCTGTAAAACGGTGATCTGAAAATCGGCTGAGCGAAAATTGTCCCAGGCGGCACAATTTCAGAAGAGATTCTATTGGGTAAGAAGTTATTTTTTGAAGCCACTAAAGGCTTAATTGCTTTAAAATCCAAATGCCGAAAGGGTAAATAGATGTTTCGTCCCGTGCCAATGATTAGGGCCAATATCCTTATCCTCGATAGGGACCTTGCCGTTGTGACCAAGGAGATAGGCCGACTCGGCATAATGCACCTGGAAGAGGTCGGGCAGACGCCGGGCCTGCTGGATATGGGCTGGACGCCGGGAGAGGAGCTCGAGGTTGTCTCCCGGTACCAGACCGCCAAGAGACAGCTCGACGAGATAATAGAAGACACCGAAATCCCCAAAGACGCCCCAATAGCTCCCGGCAATTTCGACGTAAATCCCCTGAAAGATATCGACGCCCTCGAGGATAAGATCGAGGGCTACTACAACCGGATAAAGTCCATAGGCGATCAAGTCCTCTCCCTGAGGGATATGCTCGTATCCGAAGAGGATAATCTAAAGAAGGCAAAAAACATGATCGGGATAAACGCCGATCTTGAAAGGATGCGATCCTTAAAGGTACTTCACATGTCGCTCGGCTACTTCCCGTTGAAGGTCTCCCGCAGCCTCGAAGAATATGTTACGACAAAATACACCTCCTATATCCAGCTTGATACCAGGGGCGATCGAGAGCTGGGGGCTGTCTTTTGCCTTGCCGAGGACGCCGACAAGCTCATGGGCGAAATAAGAAACCTGGGATTTGAGCCCGTGCCGCTTCCTCAGGACTGTAAAGGAAATCCCGAGGAGGCGATACAGGAGATCGAGGCCAGAATAGAGAACATAAAGATCAGGATTACGGAGAGCGAAAACAAGCTGAGGGGCTTCGGATGGACCGAGAGGGGAGAGATATTGAAGACTAAGGAGCACCTCGAGACGAATCTCGATATCCTCAAGGCGGTTAAGTCGATGGGTATCTCCGAGAGCACGGCCCTCATTACCGGCTGGGTGGCCGAGGAGAACGCCGACAAACTCGAAAAGGCATTGAAAGCCACCCTGAAAAATCCCTTCTATTTGAGCACGACGAGACCGGAGGAGATCGAGGAGGTGAGAACAGGCAGGGTCAAGGTCCCGGTGATATTCAAAAACCCGAAGTTCCTGGCCCCCTTCGAGACCCTCGTTACCACCTACGGCCCCCCGAACTACAACGAGATCGAGCCCTCCTCGATAATCGGGATGGCGTTCATAATACTCTTCGGTGTAATGTTCGGGGACATCGGCCACGGGCTCTGTCTCTTTCTCATCGGACTTTTGGTAAAGAAAAAATACAAGGCCGCCAAGGACCTCGGGAGCATCTTGAACATCGCCGGGGTCTCCTCGATGTTTTTCGGCGTGATCTTCGGCGAACTCTTCGGCTACCACGCAATCCACTACGGATTTGTCTTCAGCCCGATGGAGAATATCGATTCGTTGATGGTCTCGGCCATAGCCTTCGGGATATTCTTCATCAGCATCGGGCTTATTATTAATATCATAAACTCCATCAGGGCAAGGGACTTCGAGGTGGGGCTTTTAGAGAACCACGGTCTCGTGGGAACGATCTTCTACTGGGGGGCGATCTTCGTAGTCGTGGTCTCGTTCGCCAAGCCGGAAGCCGTGAAAATACCTACGTGGGGGATAATCTCGATCGTGGGGGTTCCCCTCTTGATCATCTTCTTGAGGGAGCCGATTTATCACCTCTTTTCCAACAAGAGGCCGCTGATAAAGAAGACTGGGGAGTATTTCCTCGGGTCTCTGGTGGAGGTCCTGGACACCTGCACCGGTTTTCTCTCGAACAGCGTCTCGTTTATCAGGGTGGCCGCCTTTTCCCTGGCCCACGTGGCGCTGATGGGGGCGATCCTGATGCTGGTGGAGATGTTGAAAAAGGGGGATACGTACGGGCTGGCCTCTATATCGATGATGATAGGGGGAAACGCGCTTGTTATCGTCCTCGAAGGCCTCGTGGTGTCGATACAATCTGTAAGGCTTATATATTACGAGTTCTTCGGTAAATTTTACAGGGGGGAGGGAAAGATATTCTCTCCCATGAAGGTAGGGGCCTTCGGCGAAGAAAAATAGAGTCATAAAATAAAAAAGGAGTTGTTTCATGAAGATCAAAAAGATAGTTATAGGACTGATATTGCTGAACGTCTTGCTTGTTACCGGAATGACCGGCGTAATGATGTTCGGAATTTTAACGCCCACCGAGAGTTACGGATTTCAGACCGATACCGAAACCGAGGGTGCTCCTCCATCCCACGATGTGGCGACGGGCACCGGGGGCGGGGGCGTATCCGATCAGGTGAAGTCTTGGGGATACATCGCGGCGGCCCTGGCAACCGGCTTTTCCTGTATCGCCGGGGGGATCGCGGTCAGCGGCGTCGGCTCCGCCGCCATGGGGGCGTTGAGCGAAAAGCCGGACCTCGCGGGCCGTGCCCTTATCTTCGTCGGACTGGCGGAGGGAGTCTGTATCTACGGACTGATCATATCGATCATGATCCTCGGCAAGCTCGGTTAATGACGAAGCGGGAAGTGAAATGGAATTTTTCGTAATCGGCGACAGCGATACCGTTATAGGCTTTTCCCTCGCGGGAATAAACGGCAGGAGCGTCAACAACTCCAGGGAAGGACTGATGGCTCTCAACGAGGCCGTGGAGTCGGAAAGGATAGGGATCATCCTGATAACGGAGAGGGTGGCCCAGGAGATAAGGCCGGAGATAGAAAATATCATCATAAACAGGAATCTCCCCCTCCTGGTGGAGATTCCAGACATCGGCGGCTCCCTCGAAGACAAGATCACCATTTCTGATCTGGTAAAGAGCGCAATAGGGATAAAGATCTGATTTTAAGGATTTATTGAGAGGACGGCAAATGGCACCCTTGGAGTCTGTTGACAGCCTGGGACAGATCGTCTTGAACGAGTCGAAGGACAAAACGGAGTGGATTATCCAGAGCGCAGAGGAAACTAAGAAGAAGATCATGGAGGATGCTAAAAGCAGGGCGAAGGAGAACTCCGACAGGATAATCCATACCGGAAAACAGCTGGGGGAAAAGGAAAAACAGAAGCTCCTCTCCACCGCCGAGATGGAGGTGAAGAAGATCGTCTTGAACTCCAAAGAGACGTTGATAGAGGAGACATTTCGCAGGGCGCGGCAGGAGTTCAACGAGCTGAAGAAGACTAAGAAGTACAAGGATATACTCATAAAACAGGTCGAATCCTCCATAGCGGAGCTTGAGGGGAAGGAGTTTACGGTCGATGTCTACGAGGGGGAGGGATTGGCGCTCACAAACGAGATCGTACAGAGGATAGCCAAGAACACGAAAAAGAAGGGATTGAAGATAACGTTAAACGAGGTTTCGGAGGATATGGGAGGGGTGATCGTTCGGGAGAAGGGGGGCAAGGTCTCTATTGACAACACCTTTGACAGCATCCTCGACAGGAAGAGGAACGAGATAAGGGTCAGGATTTCCGAGATTCTTTTTGAATAAGGAGAGATGATGGAAAACAAGGTCGGAGCCGTTATTTGGATAAGCGGTCCGGTGGTAAAGGCCAGGGTAGAGAAAGAGATCGATATGATGGAGATGGTGATGGTGGGGGAGGACAGGATATCGGGGGAGGTTATCGAGCTTGAACGGGACGTGGCCACGATACAGGTGTACGAGGAGACGACGGGCTTAAAGCCCGGGGCGGAGGTGTTCGGCACCGGCCTTCCCCTATCGGTGGAGCTGGGCCCCGGTCTCATAAGCAACATCTACGACGGGGTTCAGAGACCGCTGGAGACGATATTGAAATCGACCGGGGATTTCATCGAGCGGGGGGTTCAGGTGTCCCCCCTATCGAGGGAGCTGAAGTGGAAGTTCACCCCGACCGTCTCCGCCGGCGACGATCTAAAAGGAGGGGCGGTTCTGGGAACGGTTCCGGAGGGATTCGTGATAACTCACAAGGTCCTTTTGCACCCCAACATTTCGGGCAAGGTAAAGAAGATCGTCCCGGAGGGCGAGTACACCCTGGACGACGTGATATGCGAAATAGAGACGAAGAAGGGAGTTGAAGAGGTAAAGATGTATCATCGGTGGCCCGTAAGGGTGGGAAGGCCTTATGCGGGGAGACTCGCGCCGTCCATTCCCCTTATTACGGGCCAGAGGATCATAGACACCTTCTTTCCGATCGCCAAGGGGGGGACGGCGGCGATCCCCGGGGGATTCGGCACTGGCAAGACCGTAACCCAGCACAACCTTGCCAAGTGGTCGGACGCCGATATAATCGTCTATATCGGGTGCGGGGAGCGGGGAAACGAGATGACCGGCGTTCTGGTCGATTTCCCGGAGCTGGAAGACCCCAGGACAGGAAAGCCGCTGATGGAGCGGACTATTCTCATCGCCAACACCTCCAACATGCCGGTGGCAGCGAGGGAGGCCTCCATATACACTGGGATCACGTTGGCGGAGTTTTACCGGGATATGGGCTACGACGTCGCCATCATGGCGGACTCCACCTCTCGCTGGGCAGAGGCCTTGAGGGAAATCTCCGGGCGCCTGGAGGAGATGCCGGCCGAGGAAGGCTTTCCGGCCTATCTGGCGACCCGGCTTGCCGAGTTTTACGAGCGCTCCGGGCGCGTGGAAACGCTGGGGGGAGGGACGGGGTCGGTAAGCGCCATAGGGGCGGTGTCGCCGCCGGGGGGTGATTTCTCGGAGCCGGTGACCCAGCACACAAAGAGATTCGTCAGGTGCTTTTGGGGCCTGGACAAGGAGCTGGCCTCGGCGAGGTTTTACCCCGCCATCAACTACATGGAGAGCTACAGCGAATATATGGACGAGGTGGAGACGTGGTGGAGGGAAAACGGCGACAGGGATTGGAAGATAATGAGAAACGAGGCGATGGAGATCCTGCGCCAAGATGATAAGCTGCAGCAAATTGTAAGGCTCGTAGGGGAGGACGCTTTGCCTGACGAGCAGAAGTTAGTTGTGGACGGAGCCAAGCTTATAAAAAACGCCTTTCTCCAGCAGAGCGCCTTTGACGACATCGACATGTACTGTATGCCGAAAAAGCAGATAAAGATGATGGCTCTCATTATGCACTTCTACAGGAGGGCGCAGATCATAATAAATCAGGGAGTTCCGATCTACAAGATAAGGGAGCTCCCTATCTTGAACGAGCTAAACAGGATGAAGGGAAAGATCGAAAACGACAAGATAGAGGATTTCGAGAAAATACTCAAGCAGGTAGATGAAGAGTTTGATACACTCATTTCCTGATCAAAGGAGTTGAAGTGATGGCGGTTGTAAAAGAATATGTAGGTCTTCAGAAGATCAAAGGCCCGTTGATCTTTATCGAGGGGATAAAAGACGTGGGATTCGAGGAGATGGTGGAGATAACATCTCCCGACGGCAACAGGCTCCACGGAAGGGTGCTGGAGATCAGCAGCAATCTCGCGGTGGTGGAGGTTTTCGAGGGGACGAGTGGCCTTAGCATCACCGGGAGCAGGGTGAGGTTTCTGGGCGAGCCGTTGAGACTTCCGGTATCATCCGATATGCTGGGAAGGGTCTTTAACGGCCTGGGCAGCCCGATCGACGGCGGCGCCGAGCCGATCACCACGATACATAGGGACATAAACGGCGCCCCCATAAACCCGATAATAAGGGAATATCCCCGCGATTTCATCCAGACCGGCATCTCGACCATTGACCAGATGAACACCCTGGTCCGCGGGCAGAAGCTCCCGATATTCTCCGGCTCGGGGCTTCCCCACAACCAGCTTGCGGCCCAGATCGTCAGGCAGGCGAAGATACTGGGAGAGGAGGAGGAGTTCGCAGTGGTCTTTGCGGCGGTGGGAGTAAAGCACGACGTGGCGGACGTCTTCAGAAAAAGCTTCCAGGAGAGCGGGGCCTTGAAAAACGTGGTGATGTTTCTGAACCTCGCAGACGACCCGTCCATCGAACGCCTCGTAACGCCCCGGTGCGCCCTTACGATGGCGGAGTATCTCGCCTTCGACAAGGGGATGCACGTCCTTGTAGTGATCACCGATATGACGAACTACTGCGAGAGCCTGAGGGAGATTTCCACCTCGAAGGGGGAGGTCCCCAGCAGGAAAGGATACCCGGGCTACCTCTACTCCGACCTTTCGTCCATATTCGAGCGGGCGGGGAAGATCAAGGGGAGAGCCGGCTCCATCACCCAGATACCGATCCTGACCATGCCGAACGACGACATCACCCACCCGATCCCAGACCTTTCGGGATACATCACCGAGGGGCAGATAGTCCTCTCCCGGGACCTCGATAAGAAGGGGATCTACCCCCCCATCAACGTCCTGCCGTCTCTTTCAAGGCTCATGAACGACGGGATAGGGGAGGGGAGGACGAGGGAGGATCACATGAACCTCTCAAGCCAACTTTATTCCGCCTACGCCACCACGAAGCAGGTGGAGATGCTCGCCTCGGTCATCGGCGAGGATGAGCTTTCCAAGGTGGACAAGAAGTATCTCGAATTCGGCGAACAGTTTGAAAAGAGGTTCATCTCCCAGGGGATGGACGAAGACCGCTCGATATTCCATAGCCTGGAGCTCGGATGGGAACTCGTCTCGATCCTTCCCAGGGCGGAGCTCGTGAGGGTCAAGGAAGAGCAGATCGAAAAATATATGCCGTCACCTTTGGAGTAATTGTATATGGCAAACAAGCTTAACGTTTCACCCACAAAGAGCAACCTCATAAAGATCAAGGGGCAGCTGGAGTTCGCCAAGGACGGCTACCAGCTCCTCGACCAGAAGCGGGAGATCCTCGTCATGGAGGTCATGCACATGATCGAGGATGTGAGGCGTGCAAGGACAAATGCGGAGGAGGTACTCTCCAAGGCCTATAAGGCCCTGAGGCGCGCGCTGATGAGGATGGGGGTCAACAAGGTGGAGGCTGTGTCGATGGCCGTTATGCCGGATATTTCGATGAAGATCACCGACAGGACCATCATGGGGGTGGTCGTGCCGATTATCGACATTACCAAGACGGAAAAGAGACCCTACTTCTACCCCGGCGGGACCGAGAGCTCCGTCGATGAGGCGGCGACGAGATTCAGGGAGGCGCTGGAGAGGATCGTGGAGCTTACGGAGGTGGAGGTGGCCGTGTGGAGGCTCGCCATCGAACTCAAAAAGACCCAGAAAAGAGTTAACGCCCTCGAAAACATCTTTATTCCCCAGTACGAGGAGACGCTGAAATTTTTAGAGGACAACCTCGCGGAAAAGGAGCGGGAGGCGTTTTTCCAGATGAAAAGGGTAAAGGCCAAACTGGCCGAGAAAGCACCCCCCTTGTAAAATATAAAAATATAAGTCTTTCAAAGAGGTGTCCGGATGTTTAAAAGGATTATGGTTCCCATAGAGACAAAGGAGAAATCCGAAAACGCCATCAAGATTGCCTATGAGCTCGCCATTGTCCACAATTCCGAAATCATACTGTTTAACGTTATAAAAACAAAATCCCTTAACGCCGTGGAAGAGATCTCCGATCTTGAGCGGGAAGAGCAGAGAAAGGAGCTGGAGGAAGATAGATACAAGATGCTCTACTCAATCAAGAAGACCGCGCCTAACAACATGATGAAGGTCTTTATTGATATCGTCGAGGGAGAGCCCGCATCGAGGATTACGGAGGAGGCGAAAAAAAACAAGGTCGATCTCATAGTCATGCCGAAGACCGGCAAGATCGGACCCAGGAGGGTGCTCGTCGGCGATATCTCCGTCAAGGTCGTCGAATGTACGGACATTCCCGTTATGATGGTTGCCTGATCACTGAAGGTCCCGTTGTTGTTCCCAATTCCAGATTTCACTCATACCCCTTGATTGCCGCTGATGAGAGACACATTCTCCGAACCTGTTATAGTTGCCGTACTTGGCCATACTTGCAATACTGGATATAAAACAATCTGCACCCCCGATTTCCCGATGCCCGTTGATTTGTTGTCTCCCGGCTGCAACAAAAACATATTGCCGTTTCCGGTCACCGGTATTCCCTCTTTCCCGACGATTAAAAAAGAGTTGTAATCGGCTTGACGACAATCTCCCGAGTTCAATCTCCATATTTTTTACATACGGATATTTTGTCTTGTCCCTCTTGTACCTCAAGCTCACTAAATCGTATCTATTGAACACCCAATATTACGAGATTTCCCTATAGAACTCCTCCATATGCTCTATTACCCGTTCCGACCTTGTGTATTGGAAGAAGTGTCTTCCCCCCTCGACGATCCTGTAGCCGCGGCAGTCGAGAAGCTGTCTCTCGATAAGCCCCATCGCGTTGACGGAGTTTACCATGTCGTTGTCGCTGTTTATAAGGAGGATCGGGATATTTAAACTTACAAGCCCGGTCGTCCAGTCGTAATGCGACAATGTCCAGACGTTTCTCATAAACCATCTTCTTATACTTTTTACATCAGCCGTTTTCCTGATGGCGGAGAACGCCTCGCCCACCCGCTCGTACAGGAGGGTGTCGTCCCTGTTCCCGCTGCATAGCCTTGACACCATCTCCACAACGATCTTGTCCGGAACCGGGATGAACCTCAAGACGTCGGCAAGCATTTTCTTCCAAGGGGACATGCCCATCGTCGGTCTCGCCGACAGGGTGATCTTCGAGGAGACGCCCTGGGAAGGGCCTTTGGGGGATATTATCGCCGAGTTCGAGGAGTTCATGGTTATGGAGCTTAAGACGGCCGTCTCAAAAGCCCCGAATGTCAAGACGATAAATCCGGATCTTGCAGCAAGGCTCGTCGCGTGGACGATCGAATCCATGACGCACCACTTCGTACTGTACGAGAATGATAGGTTCGACGACGAAGAGCTGATAGGCGAGATATCGCTTTTGGTCGGGAGGTATCTTTTCGGCCCGGGCAAAAGGAGTCGAGCTTCCGGGAAATCATAGGTTTTAGCTTGATTTTTCACCACCTGTTGTGGTAAAAGAAAATATGAGCTTTTCAAGGCGAATCGGTAACGGCACAAACGAGAGGTAAACATCGTGTTTTTTAGAAACGTACTTTTAAAGAGCGTGTTTTTAAAGAAATTCTTGGTATTGATAGTTCTACTGTTCATTGCGGCCCTTTTCCCCCTGGGAACGGCCTTATCCGAGGAGGGAGGAAAGAGCATCTGGGACAAGGCGCAGGAGATGATGGACGATGGGAAATACGCGGAGGCGGTATCGCTCTACTCCCTTGCCATCGAGGGAAACCCCACCAATCCCGACATATACGACGCCTATTTCAGTCGGGGGGTCGCGCTTTCCTACCTCAAAAAGTATGACAGCGCCCTTGAGGATTACACGAAGGCGATCGAGCTAAAGCCCGACTTCAAGGAGGCGTATCTGGAGAGGGGCCTTCTCCAGCTTGCCCTAAAGAAACTCGACGAGGCGATAGCCGATCTGGACATGGTGACAAAGCTCGACTCGAAAAGCTACGTGGCGTACGCGAACCGCGCCATCGCCCGCTTCATCAAGGGAGACGGCGTGAAGGCGCTTTCCGACATAGAAAAGTCGATCGAGATAAATCCGAATTGCGCCGGATGCCATTATTCCCACTATAAAATCCTCTGGTCTCTCGGAAGGGACAAAGAGGCGGAAGAGGCGTTTAAAAAGGCACATTCACTTGACCCAACCTACGAGAGACTGGGAGGTAATTGATGGAAACTACTGAAATGAAACAACCCGTTGAACCGATGGAGCCCGACCGTGGAAAATCCAGAAATCGATCTTTCTGTGTAGGATGTTTGATAATAGTCCTTCTCTTAGTTGGATTGGTTGTCGGATCGATCGTGTTCTTTAACAATGTGCTCGAAAAGGAATTCGGTTTCGAGATTTTTAAGGGCGGAGAAAAAACGGAGGAGCCCAAAACGCCCGATTCGGTCACTCCCATACCGGACGTCAAAGACGTGGTCGATTTTACCGTAATCGAGCAGTCGCCGGCCCACATGAACATCGGGGTGAAGCCGGACATCACCGACTCCGAGATAGAAAAGCTGAACCTCTACCTCTCCCACGAATATTTCCTGAACTCCGCGATGTATAACATCGCCTACCTCAACAAGGACGCCCCGGCCACAGGTGAGGTCATAGCGGTCTACAACTACAACGAGTACACCGGGACCGATAAGCTGACCATCCTGCCGAAAGAGCTGAGGTATCCGGGGGAGTAGGGGGGGAGGGAAAGATTATATAGTATGGTGAAATTTGCTCTCAAATTTAATAATAGGTAATGACTTCGAGGATGATTATGGATGTGCCAGAAAAGATTTTAGAGCTTGTCGATATCTTTGATCGTAATCGGGATGCCTATCTTTCCGGGCATTATAAGGAAGCCGAGATACGAAGTGAATTCATTAACCCTTTTTTTACCGCATTGGGTTGGGATGTCAACAATGAAAAAGGCTATGCGCCGCAGTACAGGGATGTGATTCACGAAGCGGTCGTAAAGGTGGGCGGGGTGACCAAGGCGCCCGATTATTCATTCAGGATTGGCGGCACAAAGAAATTCTTCCTTGAGGCAAAAAAACCTTCCGTTGATATAAAGGAAGACATAGCCCCCGCATTTCAGCTCAGGCGTTACGCATGGTCTGCGAAGATGCCCCTTTCTATCCTCACCGACTTTGAAGAATTCGCCGTCTATGACTGCCGCGTTAAGCCTGTAAAAACCGATAAGGCCTCCAATGCCAGGGTGTGCTATTTTACGTATAAAGAATACGAGAAAAAGTGGGGAGTTATTTCTGATGTGTTTTCAAAGGAGGCCGTTCTTAAGGGAAATTATGACCGGTTTTTTGAGGATAAAAAATCTCCAAAGGAAGAGGTGGACTCGGAGTTTTTGAAGGAGATCGAGTCTTGGCGCGATCTGTTGGCAAGAAATATTGCCATAAGAAATCCGAGCCTCACAACGAGAGATCTAAATTTCGCCGTTCAAAAAACAATCGACAGAATTATCTTTTTGAGGGTATGCGAGGATAGGGGCATAGATGATCAGGGGA
The DNA here is from genome assembly GCA_016929395.1 of Candidatus Zymogenus saltonus. Lineage (NCBI taxonomy): Bacteria > Deltaproteobacteria > Candidatus Zymogeniales > Candidatus Zymogenaceae > Candidatus Zymogenus > Candidatus Zymogenus saltonus. Next base: position 33,447 of record JAFGIX010000010.1, on the reverse strand, counting down.
GGCTCATGTCTCTTCTTAACGGCGAGAATATATACCGGAGGCTGATTCAAATATACCATCAGGCGGACGACAGGTTCAACTCCGGCCTCTTCCATTTTTCGAGGGAGAGAGACAGGCCCGGAGACCCGGACACGTTGACGCTGTCTCTCGATATCGACGACAGGGTTTTAAAAGATATAATCAAAGACCTCTATTACCCCGAAAGCCCCTATGTGTTCTCCTTCATACCCATTGACATTCTGGGGCAGGTGTATGAACAGTTTCTGGGGAAGGTCATAAGGCTTACGCCCTCCCACCGGGCGGTGGTGGAGGAAAAGCCGGAGGTCAAAAAGGCGGGGGGCGTCTATTACACGCCTACCTATATCGTTGACTACATAGTGGATAACACGGTTGGCAAACTGCTTGAGGGGAGCGCTCCTAACCGCGTATCCAAGATGCGGATTCTGGACCCGGCGTGCGGCTCAGGCTCTTTTCTAATCGGTGCGTATCAGAAGCTTCTTGACTGGCACAGAAATTTCTACGAAGCGGACGGCGTGGAGAAGCACAAGAAAGAGCTGTATCAGGGGGCGGGGGGCGAATGGAAGCTGACCACGGCCGAGAAGAAACGGATTCTGTTGAACAATATTTACGGAGTCGACATTGACAATCAAGCGGTGGAGGTGACCAAGCTCTCGCTCCTTTTAAAGGTGCTGGAGGGGGAGAGCGAGGAGACAATAAACACGCAGCTAAAGATGTTCAAGGAGCGGGCGCTCCCCGACCTCGGGGATAACATCAAATGCGGTAACTCGCTATTATCAAGAAAACATCTCTATGAGTTTGATTTATTTGAGGAAGAAGAAACTAATCCATTTGACTGGGATAATGAGAAGTTTGGTTTTGGTACGATAATTAAGAATAATGGATTTGACTGTATTATTGGTAATCCACCATATTTGAAAACTCAAATTTTACAAGAATTCCAACCGAAAACAACGGAGCTTCTAAAAAGAAGTTATATATCTGCGAGTGGTGGTAATGTCGACATATATATAATTTTTATCGAAAAGGCTTTAGAACTATTATCTAATAATGGTTTAATGGGTTTTATTTGCCCACATAAGTTTTTTAATTCTAATTATGGTCAAAATTTAAGGAGAATTATTTCGGAAAATAGAAATATTTACAAGATACTAAATTTTGGTATTAACCAAATATTTGAGAATGCAACAAATTATACTTGTCTACTTTTCTTAACAAAAAAAGCACAGATTCATTTTGATTATTATAAATTTGACGAGGAGATTGATAATTTGGAAAATGAAGTAAATAAAGGCATTAGTTATTTAAACATTAGTTCGTCAGAATTGTCAGAAAATAATTGGGTTTTCTTAGACCCAAAATTGGAATTGCTTATTGAAAAAGTAAGAAGAAACAAACAAACTTTGGAAGAAATCACATCAAATATTTTTCAAGGGCCTAAATCTGGCGCAGATCCTGTTTTTATATTGGAGATTTCTGAAAAAGGTGAAAAAACTATCAGATGTTTTTCTAATTCAGTTGGTGAAGAGATAGAAATAGAAAAAGGAATTTTAAAACCTTATGTAAAAGGGAAAAAAATAAAGAGGTATAAAGTAGAAAAAACGAATGAATTAATTATTTTCCCATATAACGAAAAAGGGATTTTATTTACAGAAAAAGAATTATTAGATAATTATCCTTTGGCATATAGTTACTTGTCAAGAAAACAAAATAAAGAGATTCTAAATTCAAGAGAAAAGGGCAGATTTAAAAAAATATGGTGGTCATATAGTAGACCTCAAAATATGCTATTACTAGATAGAAATAAGATATTAACACCATTTAATGCTTTTAATAGCTCATTCTTTTATGATACTAAAGGAGGTTTCATTTTTAGTGCAGGTGTTTCGGGTGCTTATGGGATTTTACTAAATAGTGAAGTGAATATAAACTACGAATATTTATTAGGAATTTTGAATTCATCGTTATTAGAGATATATCTGAAGTCAATATCTACAGCTTTAAGAGGTGGTTTCTATTCTTTTGAAAATAAGTATATAAAACAGCTCCCAATTTATTTACCGGAAAAAAGTGATGAAGATAAAAACAAAATATGTAAAGAAATTGAAAATAATGTAAGAAAAATTATTGAACTAAAAAAAGATGATACTAAACATGCAGATGTTGATTTTCTAGAAGATAAGATTGACAGCCTCGTCTATGAGCTTTACGGCCTCACCGATGAGGAGATCGCCATTGTGGAGGGCGAGGGGAAATAATCTCCCCCCACCACCCATTTTCCATATATCCACCCGATTGCTTCGCCGCTTAGCAGGCTCGCTCCTCGCAGTGACGGCCCTTGCCGACCCCCTTGCCCAATCAACCCCGCACTTGATTCACCCATCATTATTTTTGCAATTCAACGGCAAAATGTGATAATATCAATCAATATCAACCCATTGATATTTTGGAGTCAGTATGAAGCTGAAGGTCGTTGTACACAAAGCGGAGGAGGGGGGCTACTGGGCCGAGGTTCCCGCGGTACCGGGCTGCGTCACCCAGGGGGACACGTGGGAGGAGCTCCTGCCCAATATCTACGAGGCGGTGGAGGCGTGCCTCTCGCTGGATACCGAGGAGATCGAGATTTCCGATGAGGATGTGGTTCTGGAAATCGCGGTATGAAGGCAGTTACGGGAAAGGAGTTCGCAAAAATCCTTGAAAAGAAGGGCTGGGAGCTGAAGATCATAAGGGGAAGTCATCATATCTATATGAAGGAGGGGAGGAAAGAGCGAATAAGTGTGCCGGTTCACGGCAACAAAGACCTTAAGATAGGTCTCTTAAGAGCGCTGATGAAGATCGCTGAAATCGAGGAGGACGAGTTGTAAACAATGGAAATTAGTCAATCCTTCCTTTCCTAAAAATTCTCACCCGATTGCTTCGTCGCTTCGCAGGCTTACTCCCCGCAATGAAGGCCTTTTTTTGTGAGTGTCTTATTTTGGTCTTTCATTATATGTCATTCCCGTGAAAACGGGAATCCAGTAAATATCAATCTGGATTCCCAATCAAGTTGGGAATGACAGTATACATTGCGGGCGCGGCAATCGGGCATTTTTCACCCCCATCTCGGCATATCTACTTATTAATATGTGAGCACCGCCCAGTCGTCGCTCTTCAGCATCTCCGTCAGCGAAGCCCCCACATGCTGCACGTCAATTCCGAGCGCGGAGAGGTCGTCGGATATGCCGTATATATCGGCGCATGACTTGCACGCCTGAATTTCCACCCCGGCGTCCATCATCTTCGCAATATGGTCCTGAAGCTCCTTGTCTTTTAAGAGAAGCCTTGACGACGGCCCCCAGACGATGAGCTTGACCGTCCCCCACCAGCCGCGGAGCTTCGAGTTCAAGGTATACATGAAGGCGGTGCCCAACGCCACTTCTTTGTCCGCCGAGCTCCAGATAACGCACAGCTTGTCCTTATCAGCCATCTTTGCAACTCCGAAATATATTTCGGAATATGATATATTCGATTTTCATCGGTGTCAATGTTTATTGGGAAATGGGGGAAAAAGGGAGGAAAAAGAAAGACAAGAGGACAGACAGATAAGGGGCTTAAGCCCCTTGTCTCGGTTAAGCCCCTTGTCTTAAGTCCATCATGAGCTTGTCGAATGGTGGAGGCGGCGGGAATCGAACCCGCGTCCGAAGACCTTCACCCGAGGCGTCTACATGCTTATTCGCCGTTTTTTACCGCCCCTTCCGGCCCCCGGCGAAGAGGTCCTGTGAAGAGGGGAGCCCGTTAGGTTTTAATCCACCGCCTACGGGCGTCGGCTGTGGCTTATCCCACATTGCGACGTCCTTTCATCCCCGGTGGGAACGGGAAATCAGGACGCTGGCCTATTTACGCGGCCAGAGCGTAATCGTAGTTGTCTGCGATTATATTTTTCTCCACCGTGATTAACGGGTAGGTGAATCTCCCCGGCATGCAGCATCGAGATCAATTATCCCCGTCGAAACCATGTCGCCCCCAAGATTTGATTTCAAAGAGCCGTTAAGATGATGTTTTAGAATGGATGAATAATATATACCTTGATTTTGAAAATATCAAGTCACAAATTAATTCAGATAACACCGTTTTTGTTAAATAGTTTCACCCGATTGCTTCGTCGCTTTGCAGGCTCACTCCTTGCTATTTTCGAGTGATTGAAATCCGCTTTGTCGTTCCCGGCGGCTATAACGGGAATCCTTATTCTGTCATTCCCAACTTGATTGGGAATCCAGAAAGTTTTTTTTGCTGGATTCCCGCTTCCGCGGGAATGACAGTATATTCTGAATCCCCGCTTCCGAAGGGAATTAGACTTAATTTATAAACAAAGCAACCGCGTGTTGCTTGTATTAACCCGATTGCTTCGTCGCTTGCCTTTTAAAAAGGCTCTCTTCTCGCAACCACAGCCTTCGCCGACCCCCGTTCAATGCTTCCTCCCCCGGTCTTTCATCGCCCGCTCCATGTCGCGCTTCTCGTCTTTTCTTTTTATCGACTCCCGCTTGTCGTACTTCGCCTTGCCCTTGCCGAGGCCTATCTCCACCTTCGCCCTTCCGTTCTTGAAATATATCGTCAGGGGGACGAGGGTGTAGCCCCGCTCCCTCGACTTCCCGTAGAGCCTCTTTATCTCCCGTTTGTGGAGGAGGAGCTTCCTTTCCCGCATCGGGTCGTGGTTTTTGTGCGTCCCGTAGGGGTAGGGCGTTATGTGGGCGCCCACGAGGAAGACCTCGCCGTTTTTCACCTGGCCGTAGGAGTCCTTTAGGTTCGCCCTTCCCTCCCTGAGCGACTTCACCTCTGTGCCGACGAGCACCAGCCCCGCCTCGAAGGTGTCCTCGATGAAGTACTCGAACCTCGCCTTCTTGTTCTTGGCGATTACCTTTACGCCGTCAGCCATAAAGCTCTATCCTTCACAGATTCTGATGATCTTGGGCCTCATTGACCGATACCTCTTGAAGACCGGATCGAAGAGCCTGATAATAATAAGGCACCCTACCAGCGCCAGGAGCCCGCCGAAGGCCGCCGCCCCTTCCTTTGCGATGCCGACCTGTCCGGAGACCAACTGCCCCGCCCCGGCGCCCAAAATGAGCGCTATTATCGGGACGATGTAGACAAGAAAAGACGCCTTTAGCAAAGACGCCTCCTCGATGCCGATCTCCACCATGTCCCCCGCCTTTGCCCCTACCTCGTTGTCCACGCTTACCTTGGCGTCCCTGCCGCCGCCGAAGGTATGGCACGCCCCCCTAGCCCCGCACCCCTCGCAGGCGGAGCTGCGGTTGACGAGAACTAAGGCCATGCCGTCCCTCGATTCGATAACTTTTCCCATTTCTAAAATCATCAAATTATTATAGCAGATTTGAAAGAAGATTGGAACTAAATTCGACGGCTTCTTTTTGTACAATTGACACCGAGAGACGTTTTATCGATAAAACTTTATTGACACCGCGCCGCAATTTGAGTCATAATGCTGAAGGCAACGGCCGTATTCATTTAAGGCTTTTTACAGAAAAAAACTGCAGATGGGAGAAGTTTGATGGCAGAAAAAATCTACTTCGCGGACGCCCGCGCCGACATGAAGCAAAACCTCTTTACCAAGATCGGAGCCCTGATAAAGGCGGTCGACGTGCCGGGGAAGATCTCAAAAAGGGCTCTCACGGCCATAAAAGTCCACTTCGGCGAGCGGGGAAACACCGCATACTTAAGGCCCGCCTACTGCAAGCCGTTTGTTGACGTCGTCAAGGGGGCGGGAGGTCTTCCCTTTGTAACCGACTGCAACACCCTCTACATCGGGGCCAGGGGTGAGTCGGTATCGCACCTGATGTGCGCCCACGACAACGGTTTTACGCCAGGTGCATTGGGCGCCCCGATAATAATCGCCGACGGCCTCAGGGGAGACAGCGTCGTCAATGTCCCGATCGACGGCGAGATATTCAAGGGCGCCGTTATCGGGGCCGACATCGTCAAGGCGGACTCCCTGATCGCCCTGACCCACTTCAAGGGGCATGAGCTCTCCGGCTTCGGCGGCGCGATAAAAAACCTCGGTATGGGGTGCGCGGGAAGGGAGGGAAAGCTCGCCCAGCATAGCAACGTATCGCCTAAGGTGAGCGCGAAGAGCTGCATCGCCTGCGGCATCTGCGCCGAGAACTGCCCATCGGGCGCCATCATCGTAGAGGACGTTGCGGTCATCAACTCCGAGGTATGCATCGGGTGCGGGCAGTGCATCCTGAGCTGCCCCAACGGATCGATAAAGATCGTCTGGGACTCATCCTTCGAGGAGTTTCAGAGAAAGATGTCCGAATACACACTCGGCGTCGTCAAGGGGAAGGAGAAGAAGATGGTCCTCTTCAACTTCATCATCAACGTGACGCCGGCGTGCGACTGCTACCCCTTCTCGGACGCCCCCATTGTCGGGGACATCGGGATCGTCTGCGGAACGGATCCCGTGGCTATAGACCAAGCGTCCGTCGACCTCGTGAACGGGGCCGCCGGAATAGAGGGAACGGCCTTGAAGAAAAACCTGGAGCAGGGAGGAGACAAGTTTCGGGGGGTGTATCCGAACGTTGACTGGTCGATCCAGCTCTCCCACGGAGAGAAGGTCGGCCTTGGAACCAGAGACTACGAGTTGATAAAGGTGTAGATATGACAGATTACAAGACCCTTATATTTGAGGAGCCGGAAAAGGGGATCGCTCTTGTTACCTTCAACCGGCCCGAGAGCCTAAACGCCATTGATACGGCGATGCTGGACGACTTCGACAATCTCTTTGACAGGCTGAATCATGACGACTCGATCAGGGTCCTGGTTCTGACGGGGAAGGGAAGGGGATTCAACTCCGGGGCGGACCTTCAGTCGGCGACGGCCCACAAGGATGCAAAGCCCTTCTCCGACCCGGAGATATTCCTCAAGATGGTTCAGGAGAGGTACGCGTCGGTAATCCTGGGATTAAGGAGGATACCCCAGCCGGTGATCGCGGCGGTCAACGGCCCGGCGGCGGGAGGCGGTTTCTGCATTACGCTTGCCTCCGACATAAGGATAGCCGCGCCCGAGGCCTTTTTCCTGGCGCCTTTTATCAATATAGGGCTGACCGGCGGCGAGCTGGGGACTACATACTTCCTGCCGAGGCTCGTGGGGCTTTCCAACGCGACCGATATCGTAATGACCGGAAGGAGGGTCCCTGCCGACGAGGCGTTGAGGATAGGGCTTGTCAGCAAGGTCGTTCCTTTGGATAGTCTGGTAGGGGAGGCGCTTGAGGTCGCAAAAGTGCTCCTCCAGAAGACACGGGGGGCGCTGAAGCTCACAAAGCGGGCATTGGATCAGAACGTCAACGCCCCTTCCCTCGAGACGGCGTTGGATCTCGAAAACAGAAACCAGACCCTGATGGTCTTTTCGGGGGCCTTCTTCGATCTGATAAAGTCGTTCGCATGAGGCGATGATCCGAACCGGCAAGGCCTCCCGAACAAGTACGATATATATCAGGACTGATTTTCCATGAGGATTATCCTTGTAACCCACGCGGAGACGGACGATGCCCCGCCCAGGTTTCTTTCGAAAAAGGGGGTAAAGGGAGCGAAGTCGGCGGCGGGCCGTATCCGAAGGCTCATGGGAGATGACTTCAGGGTTACCAAGGCGGTTTCCTCCCCAGCCGTCCGCTGCATTGAGACGGCGCTTGTGATCCTAAAGGAGCTTTCCGGGGAGAGGTTGAGGAGGCTCGACACAGACCCCCGTCTTATGGCGGCTAAGGAGCCGATGGAGCCGGATCAGCTGTTAAGGGCGATAAAGGACTACGCCTGCGACGGGATATTGATCACGCTCCACTCTGACCTCGCCAACGCCCTTCCCAAGAGGGAGAGGATCGAAGGCGTCATCGACGGTTGGTTCCAGACGAGACCGGTCCTCGCGATAATCGATTGGGAGGAGGATCGCCCCTGGGATGGGAACAGGGTGCTGACGCTTCTGGGGCCGGACGGCAAACCCTTAACCGAACCCGATATCGATGATAAAGAAAAACCACTTCTCCTGACGTGAGGAAGACAATGATCAAACTGAAAATCCCTAAAAATGTTATGGAAGGAGCCGAGCCCTTCGAGCATTCGGCCAAGGGCTCTAAAAAGGCCGCCCTCCTCCTCCACGGCCTGACCGGAACGCCCTCCGAGATGCGATACCTCGGCGAGAGGCTGAACGGGGAGGGTTACCATGTTTTCGCCCCACTCCACCCGGGCCACGGGACAAGCATCAAGGAGCTCAACAGGACCAGGTGGGAGGAGATATACGAATCGGTGGAGAAGATTTTCAAGGAGATTCGGGGCGAATTCAAAGACCTCTTTGTAGCCGGCCTCTCGATGGGGGGGCTTCTGACGCTGAAGCTCGCCATAGACTACGGGGACGATATAAGGGGCGCCGCTTCCCTCTCTACGCCGATGCGGTTCGCTGAATGGAAGGCGAGGGCCCTCCTCCCCGTTGCCGCGGTAACGGGTCTTATGTACCTAATCCCTGACGTGCCGAAGACGATTCAGGACGTGGCCGATAAGAGTGGGGATACCCACGTCTGCTACGACCACGACTCGGTCAGGGCGACCGTCTCCATCGTGAAGCTGATGAAGCTCGTCAGGTCAAATCTATCGAAAATAAATACACCCCTTCTTATAATGCAGTCGAAGATAGATTCGGTCGTGGCCTTCGAGAGCGTCGACATCATCTACAACGGGGTGTCGTCCGCGATAAAAGAGAGGGCCATAGTCGAAAAGTCCCTCCACACGATAACGGTGGATGTGGAGAAAGAAGTTGTTGCCGATGCCGTCGTCTCTTTTTTCAACGCGAGGGGGTAGCCGGGGTCGCCGTTTTTATTTTAACGAACTGATTTGACCGAGAGAAACCGCGGCATCCGTACCCAACGACAATATCTTGAATGTCCAAGGAAGACGTGCTGGGGCCTTCATTCGAGGCGGGGGGGCAGCCGGTGCATCGCTCCTTCTCTGAAAACAACATCCGCCCGTTTATCCCCAGTTGCCGTATAAGATATTAAGGCTCAATAGAAGCCGTCCACATTTCACAAAGACAGCCGAAATAGAAAAGGAAGTGAGTTGCAATTTGAGGCGTAGGGTTCAGATAACCTCGAACCTGAAGTCGCAGAAGTCGTCCCCCCTGGCGAGGGCGCCCTTCCTGACGAAGCGAAGCCCCAGCTCCCCGCAGATTTGGGGGAAGAAGACGTCGTCTCCATAGCAGCTGGGGAGCGCCGTCTTCGGCACGCCCAGGAGCCTCGGGATCTCGCGGAAGGCGCAGTATGTGACGTTGATCTGGAAGGCGTCGGCAGAGTCGTAGACCAGCTCGTTCTCATGGAGGCCCGCCCTTTTGTCCGCCTCCATGAGCGCCAGGATGTAGGACTTAGCGGCGTCGAGGGGCTTTTCTAATGCGAGGAAATCTGAGGTCGACGGCAATATTTCGGACATCAACTCCAAGGCCGTCCTCTCAGCTATCTCGTAAGATGTCTCGAGGGCGTCCTCCTCCCCGACCATCTCCGTAAGTGCGCAGAAGGCGGAGGACTGTAATATGATGTTTTTTATAAAGGCCTCGTCCGTGAGGCCCCTCTCCCTGACGGTGCCTAAGTCCACCGCCGAAAACTCCCTCTCGGCGCTCTTCATCATGAGGCCGAGCTTCATTAATCTCAAAAGCCCCAACCGCTCCCTCAATATCCCCATAGCCGCCCTCTCCACCACCTTTATTACGCGGGGCGGGATCGCCGCGGTCGACTCGTTCATCGGAACATCGTAGTTCTTGAGGTTTTTTATGTCCCCTTTTATATCCATATATTCACCTCACTTGCCTGATGAGCCGAAGCCGCCTTCGCCCCTCTCCGTGTCCGTAAGCTCGTCCACATCCTCCCACACTAGATGGACGACCGGCGAGATAACGAGCTGGGCGATCCTGTCTCCGGGATTCATATCGAAGGGGGTGTCGCCGAGGTTTACCATAATCACCCCTATCTCGCCCCGGTAGTCGCTGTCTATCGTCCCGGGGGTGTTTACCGTCGTGATGCCGTGTTTTAAGGCCAGGCCGCTCCTTGGCCTTACCTGCCCCTCGTACCCCTCCGGTATCTCCACAGCAATCCCGGTGGGTATCAGAACCCGCTCCATCGGCCTGATAGATAAGCTCCTTTCGAGGTGGGCCGTGAGGTCAACACCCGCAGAGCCGGCGGTCTTGTATTGGGGGAGCCTTCCCGAAAATCCGCCTACCCTCTTGACCCTGATCTTTATCTCCTTCATGGACACCCCGTGAAATAAAATTGTTCGTTTTTTGTTTCGACTCGGTTCTCAAGCGGCACGATTATAGCACAAAAGGACACAAAAAGGGGACCCAAGCCATTGAGTCTCCTGTTTTTTATAATAAGCTTACTCCGAGCAACCTTCCCCCCCCCACCACCAACAGACATTTCCCCCCTTCCCACATGTACACAAGAACCACTCCACCAGTTAGTTACAAAACAATCATCCCAACCCCCCGGACTATTTCTTCATCACATACTCGTTAATCGCCCTGGCGGCCTTCTTGCCGGCGCCCATGGCGAGTATGACGGTCGCCGCCCCGGTGACGATGTCGCCGCCGGCGAAGACTCCTTCCCTCGACGTCAAGCCTGTCTCCTCGTCGGCGATTATCGTGCCACGCTTCGATGTATCGAGGCCGGGCGTGGTCGCCGGGACCAGCGGGTTTGGGCTGTTTCCGATCGCCACGACCGCCGTGTCGATTTCGATTACAAACTCCGATCCCTTGATCGGAACGGGGCGCTTCCTGCCGGAGTCGTCCGGCTCGCCCAGCTCCATCCTCAGGCACTCAACCCCCTTTACCCTTCCCTTGTCGTCCCCGATGAAGCGGATCGGGTTCGTGAGGAGCTGGAAGTTTATTCCCTCCTCCTCTGCGTGGTGGATCTCTTCATTCCTCGCGGGCATCTCCACTCTCGATCTCCGGTAGATGATGTAGGAGTTATCCGCGCCGAGCCTCAGGGCCGTTCTGGCGCTGTCCATGGCGACGTTTCCGCCGCCGAAGACTGCGACGTTCTTTCCCCTGACTATCGGCGTGTCGTATTCGGGGAAGAGGTAGGCTTTCATCAGGTTTGAGCGCGTCAGGTATTCGTTGGCGGAGTAGACGCCGATCAGGTTCTCGCCGGGGATATTCAGAAAGAGGGGAAGGCCCGCCCCAGTGCCGAGGAAGACGGCATCGTATTCCTCCAACAGCTCGTCGACCGTCCTGGTTTTTCCGACGATGTAATTGCTTATAAACTTTACTCCGAGCTTGCCCAGATAATCGACCTCCGCCTTGACTATCGCCTTGGGGAGCCTGAACTCCGGGATTCCGTAGACGAGGACGCCCCCCTCCTTATGGAGGGCCTCCATGACGGTCACATCGTGGCCCATGAGCCTGAGGTCTCCCGCGGCGGTGAGTCCCGCCGGCCCGGATCCAACGACCGCTATCCTTTTCCCCGTCGATTTCGGAATCTCGGGGATAAAGACATTACCTTTGTTCCGCTCGTAGTCGGCGGCGAAGCGCTCCAGCCTCCCGATAGCCACGGGATCCCCCTTCTTCCCGACAACGCACCTGACCTCGCACTGGTCTTCCTGGGGACATACCCTGCCGCACACCGCGGGAAGGCCGTTCGTCTCCTTTATCTTCCTAATTGCTCCATCGAAGTCCTTGTTTTCGATACAGACGATGAAACCGGGGATGTCTATCTCCACCGGACACCCTTCCACACAGGGAGGTTTTTTGCACTTCAGGCAGCGCTGAGCCTCCGTAACCGCAGTATTTTCATCGTAACCGTAGGGTACCTCATCGAAGTTCTTGCCCCTGGCCTTGGGGTCTTGTTCAGGCATCTTCTGCCTGGGTATTTTCATTCGATCTTTAACTTCCATCTTGACTGCTCCCGTATCTATTTCTTGTCCCGCAAAAAGCACTGCATCGATTCGTGTTCTTGTTTTCCATAGGCGCTCTGACGCGTCATCAGCTCGTCAAAGTCGACCTCGTGGCCGTCGAACTCAGGGCCCTCCACGCAGGCGAACTTGGAAACCCCGCCTATCGACACCCGGCATCCGCCGCACATCCCGGTGGCGTCCACCATGATGGAGTTTAGGCTCACTATTGTCTTGATATTGTGGGGCCTCGTCACTTTGCTTACGGCCTTCATCATGACAACGGGGCCTATCGCCACAACAACATCGATCTTTTCGCCTCGTTTTATCACGTCTTCCAGGACCTGGGTCACGAAGCCCTTCGTCCCGTAGGAGCCGTCGTCGGTGCATATCAGGAACTCGTCCGAGACGCTTTTCATCTCCTCTTCCATGATGAGGGAATCCTTGTTCTTTGCGCCGATTATGGTTATGACCCTGTTTCCGGCCTTTTTCATCGCCTCGGTGATCGGGTACATCGGGGCGATTCCGACCCCGCCCCCGACGCATACAACGGTGCCTAATTTCTCGATATGGGTGGGATTTCCGAGGGGACCCGCGAGGTCCATGATGTTATCCCCCTCTTTGAGGGTGCCCAGAAGCGATGTTGTCTTTCCGACCTCCATGAAGATTATTGTGATGGTTCCCGCATCCTTGTCGGCGTTTGCGATGGTTAGGGGAATCCGCTCCCCCTGCTCGTTTATCCTCAAGACTACGAACTGACCCGCCTTCCGCTTCTCGGCTATCAGCGGCGCCTCCAGCACCATCTTGACCGTGTTTTCCGACAGCCTCTCTTTTTTTAGTATCTTTGCCACCTTAATCACCCATTCCCTTTAATTGGTTTTAAAAAATCTACAGCTCCAACAGAAAGGGGAAGACCCCCTTGCAACTCATTTTTATATCAAGATCGACCTTCCCCGTGATAAGAAGGTACAAGTTGCTCCTTACGACCGGCCTTTTAAATCTATTCTATATCACTTATATCAAAATCACAAAATCGACCTTCCGAGTGATAAGGGGGATACAAACTACTCCTTACGACCGCCCCTGCTCTTTTTTAACAATCGATCCTCGCCCCATCTTCCCCCCACCTTCCTCCCACTTTACCATCACCTTCCCCCGTCTGTAGTCAATGTAATTCCCCGAAATCTCAAAAATTAACCTTTTCCCCCTCCTCCTCATCAAATTCGGACAACTCCGGCATTCCCCGTTCAAAATTTATGCTCTTCCCCTCGACTCTTCAATCTTGTTCATCAGCCCCAGGAGGATGCCCAGTGTAATGAAGGCCCCTGGGGGGAGTATCATGACTATCAGGGGATAGAAGCCCTCGCCGAAGAGGGTGATCCCCAATATGGTGCCGTTTCCGAATACCTCCCGGATGGCGCCGAGGACAAACAGCCCGAGGGTAAACCCGATTCCCATTCCGAGGCCGTCCAGCAGAGAGGCAACAATCCCGTTCTTCGAGGCGAAGGCCTCGGCCCTGCCGAGGATTATACAGTTGACCACGATCAGCGGTATAAACAGGCCGAGGGTCTTGTGGAGGTCGTGAAAATAGCCGTTCATTACGAGATCCACTATGGTGACGAACGAGGCGATGATGACAATGAACGAGGGGATCCTGACCTTGGGCGGAATGACGTTTTTCATAATCGAAATGACGAGGTTGGACGAGACAAGGACGAAGGTGGTTGCAAGCCCCATCCCTATTCCGTTTATTGCGGCCGTCGTGACGGCAAGCGTGGGGCACATTCCCAGAACGAGCTTGAATATCGGATTCTCGTTCCAGAGGCCCTTGGTGAGTTCTTTTAGGTTGGACATATCGAACCCCTCTTTTTACTTTCGATTTGTTTGTCACTCGCTCGATGGAGCGCCCTCGTCCCTTTTTTTCATCTTCACCATTTCGAGGATCTCCTCCCTGTGCTCTGAAAACCTCTTTAGCTCCTTATCAACCGCGTAGACCACCGCCCTGGGGGATATGGTGGCGCCGGTGATCTGGTCGATGTCCCCCCCGTCCTTTTTCACGGCCCACTTGGTGTTTTCGAGGGTTCTCCCCTTAAATATCGAGAGGAAGACGCTCTCGGTGATCTTGGAGCCGAGACCGGGGGTCTCCGCATGTTTTATTATCTCTATTCCGTTTATGGTGTCCTCTTTATCGACCCCTATCATCACGGCAATCTCACCGCCGTATCCTTCCGAGGAGGATCCCTCGAAGGCCACGCCGACCAGATCTCCACCCTTTTTCGCTATATAGTATTCCTTTTCGATATCCTTGCCGGAGTCGTCCTTGCCCACGACAATCGACACGCTCTCCTTGTCCGGCTCGTTGTCGTATTCAGGGAGCACCTTCCTGATGGCCTTGAGCTTCTCTTCCCTCAAGGCTTGGGCTATCGGTTCTCTGGTAAGCTTCTCGATCTGGGAGAGCGCCGCCGCCGCCGCGAGACAGATCAGTGTCAAAACGAGAATGAGCTTTCCAATCTCCTTCATCTATCGCTACCCCCGTATCCTGTTTCTTCTGTTTATTGCCGTCATTTTTGCCTTAAAAAATTTTCCCATCCCCCTTATACCTTCCTCCCATCCTCCTATCCCTTTCAAATCTTTTTCCCATCCCCCATCTCAATTAAATACCCCGCTCCGCCACTAGAAATGTTCTCTACAGCCCCGGCTAACCCGCCTTCGCCTCGTCTATCTTTATGTAGCCGAACTTCTTGGGAACAGTGTACCTGTCGATTATCGGCGTTGCGGCATTCATGAGGAGTATGGAGAACGCCACCCCCTCCGGGTATCCGCCGAAGAGGCGGATCACCACGGTGATTACTCCGCACCCGATTCCGAAGATTATCTTTCCCCTCGGGTATACCGGTGAGGTCACCATATCGGTCGCCATGAAGAACGCCCCGAGGACGAGCCCGCCGGCGAGGACGTGAAAGATCGGGTTTGCGTACCTCGTCGGGTCGACCAGCCAGAATATGCCGGTCATTACAAATACGGTGCCTATAAAGCCCGCCGGGATGTGCCACGTTATATATTTGCGATAGAGAAGAAATGCCGCTCCCAGAAGGAGGGCCAGGACCGACATCTCCCCCATGCTTCCGCCCATAAACCCGGTCGTGAAATCGAGATAATTGTACCTGCTAAGGTCGATGGCGCCCTTGAGCATCAGCTCCGTCTTGACCTCGCCCAGTGGCGTCGCCACGCTTACGAGGTCGGCCCCGGAGAAGAGGGGCGCCGGCTTTATCCAGGATGTCATCTGGACGGGGAATGAGATCAAAAGCAAGATCCTCGCCACCAGAACCGGATTGAAGGGGTTGTACCCCAGACCTCCGTAGATCTGCTTTCCGAGGACTACGGCGATCACCGAGCCTAAGACGACGAGCCACCAGGGGGACGACGGGGGGATGTTCATGGCAAATAAAATTGCCGTGACCAGGATGCTCCCATCGGTTACCGTTATGGGGCGGCCCATAATTTTTTGCGCTATCGCCTCGCAGGCGAGGCAGGAGACTATGCTCAGGCAGTAGATTACAATCGCCGCCTTGCCGAAGAAGAGTACGGAGACGATAACGGCCGGGATAAGGGCGATCACCACCGAGTACATCACCCTGGGAATGGAATCCGCCGTGTGGATGTGGGGCGATGTGGTTATGATATAGCCGGCTCCACTTTCTGTCATACCCTTCTTGATCTCACCCTTTTTCGCCGCGCCCCTTTTGTCATCGCTTTCGTTGGTCACGCCCTTTTCCTCCTTGCGGCCTGAATTTCCGCCTTTGCGTACTTGGCGTAATGGACAAGCGGAATGTGCGAGGGGCATTCGTAGGCGCAGCATCCGCATTCGATGCAGTCCATGACGTTGTTCCTTTCCGCCTCGTTGAACATCCCAAGCTCCGTGTATCTCCCGAACATCAGGGGCGTCAGGCCCATGGGGCAGACCGTGACGCAGTTCCCGCAGCGGAGGCACGGCCCCTGGGCGGTCGTGTCGAGCATCTCATCGGTCAGGATCAGGATACCCGACGTCCCCTTGATTACAGAGACGGAGAGGTCGTACTGGGCGAGACCCATCATCGGCCCGCCGAGGATCACCTTTCCCACGTCCTCGGAGAGTCCCCCGCAGTAGTCGATCACCTCCGATATAGGAGTCCCTATCCTTATCTTAAGGTTTTTCGGGTTTTTTATTCCGGGGCCGGTGACTGTCGTTATACGCTCGACGAGGGGCCTTCCGAGCGCCACCGCGTCGTGAACGGCGACCGCCGTCCCGACGTTCTGGACGACGACGCCCACGTCCATGGGGAGCCCCCCGGAAGGGACATCCCTGTTCAATATCGTTTTTATAAGCTGTTTTTCCGCACCCTGGGGGTACCGTACCTTCAGGGGGACTATCTCCACATTGTCCTCTTTCACCACATCCCTCATCGCCTCTACGGCGTCCATCTTGTTGTTCTCTATCCCCACGTATATCTTCTTGACCCCGAGGACCTTGCCGATGAGCATGGCGCCGGACACCACCTTCTCAGGCATCTCCAGCATGACGCGGTGGTCCGCCGTCAGGTACGGCTCGCACTCGGCGCCGTTTATTATAAAGGCGTTTATCGGCTTCTCCTTGGGCGGCGAGAGCTTGACGTGGGTGGGAAACGTGGCACCCCCCATTCCCACGATGCCGGCGTTTTGGATTATAGACTTTATCTCGTCCGGGGAGAGGGCCTCGTAATCTGTCCTTGGTTTTATTGATTTGTCCCACTCGTCTGTTCCCTCCGCCTCGATAACGACGGTGGGCATCGACCTCCCGAGGGTGTGGGGGTGATCGACTATTTCAACCACCTTCCCCGAAATCGAGGAGAAGACCGGGGCCGACACGAAGCCGCCCGGATCGGAGAGCCTCGTTCCGATATTCACCTTGTCTCCCGGCTCAACCACCGGACTCGACGGCGCGCCGATATGCTGGGAGAGGGGGATGTAGGCCTTTTTCGGAGGGGGCATTTCTTCTATGGGGAGACTCCTCGTCAGCTTCTCCTCAGGCGGGTGAACACCCCCCGAAAACCTGTATGTCTTCTTCTTATTCATGGGCTCGATCTTCTCCCTAGAGATAAGGGGCCAGATAAGGGAGCCAGACAAGGGGCTTAAGCCCCTTGTCTCCCCTTTTCTATCTATTATCGCGATATTATTTATTAAAACCGTTTAGTGCCTTTACCTAAAGCCAATATATCCTTAAGCCATTCCAGTTCATCCCTCCCCAACTCATTACAAGCCGGCTAACCGGCGACGACCGCCCTTTTTACTCCCTCGACCTTTTTTAAGGTCACAGCATTCCTCTTGCACTGATCCACGCAGATGCCGCACCCGATGCACTTCTCACCGTCCACCACGTGCATCTCCTTGGGTGTGCCGGAGATGGCGTTTGTCGGGCACGCCCTTGCGCAGAGGGTACAGCCGTTGCACTTATCCGAGATCTCGGCGACGAGGCGGTAATCCCGATAATCGACGATCGAGCCCGTGGGGCACTTGGAGACGCATATACCACAGCTCCTGCACTTGTCGTAATTGATTCGGGCGAGATTGTCTGTTATCTTTATCGCCTCGAAGGGGCACGCCTTTTCGCAGGCCATGCACGATATACACCCCACACTGCATAGTTTTTTGACCGCTGCCCCCTTTTCCCTCGATGAACAGAGGACGTGGACGGTCTTGCTTACCGGGGCGAGGTCGATCAGCGACTTGGGGCACGCCTCGACGCACTTCCCGCAGGCGGTGCACTTGTCTATATCGACCACCGGAAGCCCCGCCTCGGTTAAGGTTATTGCGCCGAAGGGGCAGACGTCCCTGCACGTTCCGAGGCCGATGCAGGCGTAGGCACAGAGCTTGGGCCCGTTTGACATCATGTTTGCGGCGCGGCAGTCGGTCACGCCGAGGTATCTGAATTTTTCGCCGACGCCTCCCGCGGGGAAATTGCAGTGTATCACGGCGTGTTTCTTCTCGGTCTCGGTGTAGATGATCCCCATGACGTCCGCTATGGCGAGGGCGCTTTGTTCGTCGACGGCGGAGCAGCTTTCGATCTTCCCCTCTCCGCTGACTATCGCCGCGGCGAGGGCGCTGCAGCCGGGGTAGCCGCAGCCTCCGCAGTTGGCCCCTGGGAGGAGGTCGGCGATCGTATTTATCCTTGGATCGATATCGACGTAGAAGACGCGGGAGGCCACGGCGAGTCCCAAAGCCGCGATGAGGCCCAATCCCGCCAATGTCAACAGGGCTGACAGCATGATTTTATCCCTCCCCTCCCGTATTTAAGATTTCGACAGATTCAAATGCCTTGTCCATCGTTCATCCGTTTCCATCCCTCGGCTCCGCCTCCCTTTCCGTTACCTTGCCCTTTCCGCTGTTCTCCATTTTCCTTTGTCCAGCCCCTCCGCTGCCCCTCCAGCCCCGCTGTCCCAACCTTCCCGTTCTCCTGCCTTTTGTGTTGCCCCGACACCCCGGTCCTCGACTACTTGACGAGGCCGGCGAATCCCATAAACGCCAGTGATAGGAGCCCCGCCGTGACAAGGGCGATGGCTGTACCCCTGAGGGGCTTGGGCACATCGGCGAGGTCGAGTCGCTCCCTGATTCCCGCGAACAGGATCAGCGCGAGGGCAAACCCCAAAGACGCGCCCACGCCGAAGATAACGGACTCCCAGAAGCTGTAGCCTTTCTGGATGTTCAGAACGGCCACGCCCAAAACAGCGCAGTTCGTGGTGATAAGGGGGAGAAATATCCCCAATGCCTGATAGAGGACTGGGCTTACCTTCTGGATTATCATCTCGACAAGCTGGACAAGAGAGGCTATGACAAGGATGAACACGATAGTTTGTAGATATTGGATATTATAAGGGGTAAGGATATAATACTGGAGAATCCAGGTGACGAGTGACGCAATGCTCATTACGAAGATGACCGCCATTCCCATGCCGATGGCGGTCTCCGTCTTTTTTGACACTCCGAGAAATGGGCATATGCCCAGGAATCTTGCGAGGACGAAGTTATTTACCAATACCGCGCTGATAATTAGGAGGAGCAGTTTTTCCATAGGGCACCCACAATCTAATTAAACCGTTTGAGGTGAGCACTTCCTATGCAAGATTCTTTTCCGCAAGCATAAGATAATGTGAATAGCATAGAGGGAAGTTGTTTGTCAAGTGTTTTTTGTAGGGTTTTTATTGAAAAGGTGGCTGGGGTGCGATGGTTTTGTGGTTTAGGCTTCATCATTTTTTAGTAGATTTTTTAGACCATGATTGTATAATTGTTAAATAGGTCTTTAAAAAATCATTCTAAATTAATTATTGGGAAGTGGGGGATTTAATATGAATAGGATAATTGGATACATAGATAAGTTGAAAAAAATTGACCTTCCATCTTTGGAAAGAAAAAACAAGGATTATGAATTCACACAAGTATACCCACAATTAGAGAGAATGTATGAATACTATACTAAACTTGAGAATGAGCATGATTTCTTTAATCCATTGCCTGAACATAACAAACAACAAATTCTTCAGCATTTAAGTGAATTCACAAAAATAGCAGAAGAAATAAGCTCATTTGATCCTCAAAAACATGACGCTTTAGCTAAAAAAGAACAACTATTCAGAAGAACAACTGATAGTTATCAAAACTCTTACAATTTTATAAGAGATTTTGATATTTACCTTTCGAAAAAACAATCGGAAGTGGCAGAAAGAACTTTAGAATTGCTTAGAGAAGCTTCAGTAGAAACTGGAATTAGTAGGTTTGCTGGTTTTTTTAAAAAAATAGTTGGCACTGGTATATTTGGTAAACAGGCGTCTAAAAACATTTTTATTGCTTTATTTTTTCTAGTTATTGGAATAGGAATTGCGTGTTTTATATACAAAGACCTACAATTATTACTAGATAAATTGACGGATATGATCGAAAAAAAATCTGATGTAAAAATATCATTTCAAGTTATACTGATTAGAATTGTAATTATCTCGTTCGTAACATTTATATTCTATCAAGTAATCAGAATATTTAATGTTAATATGCACTTGTATACAATGAACAAGCATAGGGAAAATATTTTACACACGTATCGTTTATTAATTGAGGGAGTGGAAAACAAGGATTCAAAAAAAGAGATACTAATGCAAGCCGTTAGAACCATTTTTGAACATGGTGATACCGGTTATTTATCAAAGAAGGATAGTCAAATTCCTATAATTGAATTTATGAAAATGATCGAAAAAGCTGACAAGACATAAAAGCATTCCATACGATAATCTAACACCCGATTGCCGCGCTCCCTAAAACAAGGGGATTATATAAGACAAGGGGCTTGGCTGAGACAAGGGGCTTAAGCCCCTTGTCCAGACTGTTGACAAAGCCCTTTTTTAGTGAGCCTTTGTAAAGAGGGGAGGGGCGGTCGCCGTTTTACGGCCCGCCTCGAAGCACTTTTTGCACTTACTAAAAAAAACCAGCCTTAACGATATAAACCATTTACAAAACGAGGTATTTGTAATATACTTATAGAAGATTTCCAACTTGATCGATGATTTAACTAAGCGCAATGTACACAGAGAAAATTGACAGAAGGACGTGTCTGAAAAAAATAGCCGCCCTTTCAAAGGGAGTGGCTGTTTTCTCCCTGTTTCCATCGTGTTCAAGGGGAGCCGATGTGGCTGAATCCGAGGACGAGAGGGCGCTCATCGTAAACTACGATGGACTTTCCTTGAGAGAATATGCCAAGAAGAAGCTCCATCACGGCTTTGAGCGCTTTCTGAGTCCCTTCGGGAGCATCAAGGATCAGGGAGGCTTCAAGAATCTCTTCAAGTGGAAGTTCCTCTCCGACAACAGGTTCAAGGGTTTTTACAAGGACGAGAGGGTCGTGGGCGTCTCCGTGGACTGGAACGCCGTTAAAAAACACAAGGGGCTGTCCGCAACCTTCCTGAAGCACTCCACCGTGCTGATAAAGGATGAGGGCAAGTATCTCCTGGTCGACCCCGTTTTTTACAGGTTCATAGGGAAGATCAGGGACTTCACGCCCCTCAATTTTGACGTGGCGGAGATGCCCGCCCCGGACCACGTCCTGATCAGCCACGGCCACCGCGACCACCTCGATTTCAATTCATTGAGAAGACTCGACAGGAATACCCATCTGGTCACTCCCCTGGGCTACGATTGGATCTTCAAGATATTGAGGATGAAGAACCGAACCAAGCTCGATTGGTACGAGAGCTACAGGAACGGCGGATTCGAGATAACCCTCCTTCCCTGTAACCACTGGACGATGAGGGACCCGATCGAGGGGCCGAACCGCTCCCTCTGGGGATCGTATCTCATAAAGACCGCCTCGGGCGGTAATATCTTCGTCTCTGGGGATACGGCCTATTTCGACTACTTCAAGGAGATAGGCGAACAGTGCAAGATCGACCTTGCGATAATATGCCTGGGCGCCTACGAGCCGAGGTGGTTCATGAAGGGGAGCCACATGGATCCGAAGGAGACGGTCAGGGCTTTCAGGGAGCTCAACGCCGAGAGGCTGATGGTGATCCACTGGGGGACGTTCCGCCTGGGGGATGAGCCTGTCTACTTTCCGCCCATCGATATCGAGAGGGAGATGGAGGCCGCGGGTCTTTCCGATCGCCTGGTCAAGATCGCCCACGGGGAGACCCTCTTCCTTTAGCGAATATCCGGCTCGATCATCCCAATAACTACTTTCACCGTCGTTTTTTTTCGGAGTCCCTTTAAATAAGGTTTTACAAAAGCCGGTTGGGTGTGCTACTCTATTCGGGCAAAAAATGCGACAGATCATATCGAGCTGAACTGTAACCAAATACGAGGTTTTTATGAAGACGAAGATTACGGAACTTTTTGGTATCAAGTATCCTATACTACTTTCGGGGATGAGCTGGATCAGCATTCCCAAGGTGGTGGCGGCGGTCTCCAACGCCGGAGGGTTGGGGATTCTGGCGACAGGCCCGTTGAGCCTGGACGAGACGAGAGAGGCGATAAAAGAGGTAAGGTCTCTGACCGATAAACCCTTCGGCGCCAACGCGTCCCTCTTGCTTCCGGCGGGGAGGGAAAACGCCGAGATTTTAATTGAGGAGAAGGTCCCCGTGATAAACTTCGCCCTGGGAAAGGGTGACTGGCTGGTGGACAAGGCCCATAAATACGGCGGCAAGGTGATTGCCACGGTGATAAACCACTACCACGCAAAGCGCGCCCAGGACTACGGGACTGACGGGCTGATCGTTACGGGGCACGAGGCGGCGGGCCACGGCGGGGACGCCACGAGCCTGGTACTTATCCCGAGCATCTCCAAGGCTATGAATATACCGATCATCGCGGCCGGCGGATTTTCCAGCGGGATGGCTCTTGCCGCGGCGCTCGCCCTCGGGGCCGAAGGTATAGCGATGGGAAGCCGCTTCATGTCGACAGCGGAGAGCCCCCTCCATCAGAACTTCAAGGACCTCTCCATCGAAAAGACGATATACGATACGATATACTCGACGAGGATCGACGGTATCCCGTGCCGCTGCATGGACACGAAGGCCACACGAAGGGCGGTCAAGCGGGGCTTGAATCTCCCGGCGGCGTTTTTCAACTCGAGGATTATTGCAAAGCAGCTGAAGCTCCCGTTTTTCAAGCTCTTCCTCGGGGTGCTCGCCTCGGGGCCGAAAAACGCCATTCAGATGGCCTATCTTGCAAACACCTACCGGGCGGCGAACCTCGCCACCGAGGACGGGGACGTTAAGAGGGGTATCCTCCCTGTGGGGCAGGTAACCGGCCTGATCGAAGACGTGCCGACGATCAAGGAGCTGATGGAGAGGATGGTGAAGGAGGCGGAGGAGACGAAAAAGAAGTTAAACGAGATGATTTAGTTACTTGGATGGTTCACCATGTCCTTCGGCAGGCTCCCTTCGACGGGATCAGGACAGACAAGGGGCTTAAGCCCCTTGCCTTTGATAGGCCCCTTGTCTTAGGCCCGCCATGAGCGAGGAACGAGTCGAATGGTTAAGGAGGCCGAGGAGACGAAGAAGCGGTTAAACAACATGATTTAGCCGCACGATTAGGATTCTCGATTTAGATGTGCGGTATTTTTGATTGAAGGGGCCGGAAGGGGTGTTGAAAAAACTGCAGGGTGGTTTTTATGCCCGGAAATATGTGGTGAGGGTATAGGGCCAAACGACGATTTATATACTTGGGGGATTCGCGATGAAAGTCCTGATTGCATATACCACAGGTACCGGAAACACCGAGAAGATCGCCGGGGCGATATTGGGGGGGGTTGAGGCCTCCCACGATGCGGAGATCAAGAGGCTCGAAGACGTGAGGGCGGAAGACGTAAAAGCCTTTGACCTGGTGTTCCTGGGGTCTCCCATCCACGCCGGCGGGCTTTCGGCCGCGGCAGGGGAGTTTCTGAATGCATTGCCGGACTCCCCCGGATTCAGGCTCGCGGGATTCGTCACCCATGCGTCGGGTGTGTACGAGAGAAAAGAGGGCTTTGATAGGGGAATTAACGCTTTTTCCGATGCGGCGAAGGCTAAGGGGATCGAATATCTTGGGTGTTTCGACTGCCGGGGCAGGCTCGATCCGAATATCCGGCCGATGGTCCAGCAGGCAAAGAAGATCCCGGACGATGAGTGGGCGAAGAGAATGGAGAAGCTGGACAAGCATCCTGACGAGGAGGACGAGAGGGCGGCCGAGGATTTTGCGAGGGAGGTCGTGTCGAAAGTTAGATAGAGATTTATGGGGAATCAGTTTAAGTTAGGGAGGGGGGTCGGAGGGATTGTTCTAATAAAATCGATTTCGGGGGGTGAAAAGATGGACGATAAGGCGAAAAGGCTTGCCAAGGTTTTGAAACTTCCGAAGCTGGGTCAGCTGGGGATTGTCGTCAAGGACATCGAAAAGACGGCTAAGTTCTACTCCGATACATTCGGACTTAAGCCCTGGTTCAGGGCAGGGCTTTCTGACGAGGAGCACAACCTGGGGGGAAAGAAGAGGCTCGATTTCGACGTGGATATCGTGATGGCCTTTTCCGGGAAGATCCAGTTCGAGCTGATCAGGCATGTAAAAGGCGATCGCAATATCTACCTTGACCACCTAGAAAAGCATGGAGAGGGTCTTCACCACCTTGGCTTTTTCGTCTCCGACTTCGACAAAAGGATGGAGGCTTTAGACAAGATGGGAATCGGCGTCCTCCAGTCCGGTGTCATAAAGAGCGTGGGTAAGGCCGGAGGGTCGGTGACGAAATACGCCTATCTCGATACGGTGGAGATCGGCGGTATCATCTTCGAGCTGATCCAGACGAAGTTCGTGGGCGTCAATATCAAGATGTCGAGGCTCTGGTTCGAGCTTGGAAACATCACGGGCGATCTCGAAAAGCTGAAGTTTTGAGGGGGAAGGGGGGAAGAGGGATTATCAGTATTGTCGGTGCGGCGGAGATTTTAAATATTTTAGATGTTGACAAGCATCGCGATTGGTGCTAAAAATACCGAAAATTATCGCGTGGGGATGTAGCTCAGTTGGGAGAGCGCAGCGTTCGCAACGCTGAGGTCGTGGGTTCGAATCCCATCATCTCCACCATTTTTTTGATCTCCAAGCCCCCCGGAAGACTAGACTAAAAATAGAAAAAACGATTGGGCCGTAACACCTAACGACCCGCATGCTTTTCTACAATTGGATTTTGTCCGGATCTCTTATCTCCTGTAATTCCCACCCGTCGGTTTTTGTGTTGCGATCTTTTATGGCGGGAGCTCTCATCTGTTTCAAAAGCTGTTTAATAAGGCTCCTTCAGAATCAAGGGAAGAAGCATAGATAACAAAGGTCAAACCCTATTCTAAGGACAGCTCCTCGAGGTAATGATCGAAGTCTACGTCATCCCCGGTCTTGCCGTTGAGCTTCTCGATGGTGATTATTATTTTATATGCTATCTCAGGAGGCACCGGTTCCCCTCGCATCGCCTTGTGTACCATTTCGTAGGAGATGTTGCCCAGCTCCTTGATAAGGCCGTTTCTCGACTTTCCGCCTCTAAAGAGGGCCTCTTCGACAACCTCCGGATTTAAAATTTTGAACTTATCGGGCATTATTTACTTGCCATTGTAAGGGGATTGTTAGACTCGAAACAACCTCTTTGAAAAATGATTTAACCTTTCCCGCTATCATTCGGATTTTTTCTCTTCCCATCTGAACACCACCGGCAGATCCCTCTTAGGTGTGGATACTATGTGATGGGGCTGGGTGATGGCCGTTGTCACGATGGCGCTCGGGCCGGGCTCACTGTATCGGATTTCAACCACGAGCTTTCCTTCCATCTCGACAATCTCGACTATCTCAACATCGTATCCCCCGGACATCCTGGGCCCCGGGGAGACCGCTACCACCATATCCTTTTTGAAATCCACCTCGGGGATCTTTGGTGCCGGCGTCACTCCAATGTAGTTTTTTTTAAAGAATGAAGAAAATGCGTCCGCATCGTAAAAGACCGCCTCCACCTTCTCTTCGATCCCCGATGCATAATACCCCTTGGCAAGGGTGGAAAATGTGTTTTCGCCCGCCGATACGGCCGTCAATCCGAAAAAGACCAGAAACATGAAAATTAATCTTTTCGACATAATAGATACCTCCTCCTTAACATTATAAAAAATCGGTACTTTTATCTCCCTTAGTTTGGGGCGCAGCCCACCTCAAGATTGAGCATCTCTCCCCTGATTGCTGATGCCCCTAAAATCTCTCTTGAATCTTCAATAATCATATTCTCTAACACCATTTTTACGGTAATCTTCGCTAATCTGACTATACGAGCCTATTGGACTGTTAATCGCATAAATACATCATCTGAAGTACTAATTATGTGATTTAAGGCACCGTTGGGTGGTTTTTGAAAAATTCTTCAAAATCGAGTATGGGAGGAAATGAAATCGTCGGAAGCGGAAAAGAGCATTATTGATACTTCTTTACGATTCCTTCGCTTTTTGTCAGGCGTCACAGAGTTTAGATTTTAAGCTCGATTTTGAAAAACCTCAATTTTGAGCGGCGCTGGTTTTAGGCCATTTATATATTAAGACCGAAAATAAAACGTCCTCCATTTGGTAAAGGTACTTCTATGCTCTATCATATTTATAAAGGCCCTTAACATGGTTTATTAGGCCCCTTGTTATATTTTTTACTATAAATTGCTTATTGTCAACAGGTAAAAGGAAATAGTAAAGAATTTATGCAAAAAAATTCAATATTTGAATCGATCCAAATTATGAATTTGAAGGAATACTTGATATTATTGCACTTTTTGGTGTTTTGAGCGGACGGACGTTCTCGGGTGGAAAGATCTAATTTAAGGATTACACGTATAATGTCGTTTTGCAAAAAAAATTACGTTATACTTAAAAATTCACTGAATTCTGTTTTTGATCTCCTCTATTTCGGTGTCTAGAATTGAGGGAGGGTCTCAAGACCCATGACAACAGGCCGCGGCCGTTTTGAAGGCCCCGCCATATATAAATCGGAGCTCATGTCTCCCGAATAAGATTGGGGCCATCTCTTAAAAAAATCACTCCCCCTTGATTGATGAGCGAGGCAAATGACTAAGCCGAGTTTTTATAGGAATCCCTTCAGCTCCGTAATGCCGTGTCCGGAGAGATATTTGTAGTATTCGTACATGGCGGCGAGGGACTGCACCGCCTTTTCCGGCGTTGAGTAAACGACCTCGGAATAGCCCGTCCTCGACTGGTAGCGCTCCCTCCTTCCCCCGGCGTAGAGAGAGACGTTAATGATCGGCTTTTTGTATTCGTTCATGAGCTCGTTTACCTTGTCCAGGAAACTCCTCTCGATCGATGCCAGGCGTCCCTGTGCTTGACGGATTGCGTATTCGATGTTGTCGAGGTCGGCGGCCGTGGCCGAGGCCGCAAAGGAGCGGATTCCCATGCTGGAAACCCCGACGATCCCGAGGCAGATCACGGCGTCCACGTCGTCGGATGAAGTGACCGCCTCCACCGATTGCACGTACGCCTCCGGGTTTATCTGTCCCACGAGGTCTACGGGATTTCTCTTGCTCCAGAAGGGGGGGAGGATCTTGTCGAGCTTGTCGATCACCTTCTTCCCGAGCTTGGCGACGGTAAGCCCGCACTCCACCACGTTGTCGGACGTGACCACGCCCCAGCCTCCGCCCAGGGTGATTATTCCCACCCTGTCGCCCTTGGGGAGGGGGAGGTTGTCCAGGGCCATGGAGTAATCGAGCATATCAGTGGGGGTCCTCGCCTCGATAATTCCCGCCTGCCTAAAGGCCGAGGTGATTATCTCGCTGTCCCCGGCAAGGGAGCCGGTGTGGGAGCGGGCGGCGACACCGCCGGCCTCGGTCCTTCCGCCTTTGAGGGCCACAATCGGTTTTCTCTTTGTGGTCTCCTGGGCGATCTCGAGAAATTTCTCTCCCTCCTCGACCCCCTCAACGTAGAGGAGTATTACCTTGGTGTCGGGATCGTCTTTGAAATATCTCAGGAAATCCGACTTTTTCAGGAGCGCCTCGTTCCCCGATCCCACGAACTTGCCCATGCCGACGCTGTGCATCTCCGCCCATTCGAGCATCTGGTTTCCGAGGTTCCCGCTCTGGGACATGAACGAGATATCGCCACGGTGGGGATATAGGGGGGCGCCTATTGAGAAAAGGCGCTTCTGGGTGCACATTACACCCATCGTGTTCGGCCCAACCATCGGTATCTTGGCCTTTTCCAGAAGTTCTGCCAGTTCCCTCTCAAACTTAATTCCCTCCTCGTCCGTCTCGGAAAAGCCGGACGTGACCACCACGATACCGCCGACTTTTTTCTCGATACACTCTTTGACGACGTTGAAGACCGTCTTTGCGGGGGTGGTTATTATGGCGAGGTCCACCTTCCCTGGAACGTCGGCGATATTTTTATAGGCCTTCCTTCCGTATATCGTATCTTTCTTCGGGTTTATCGGGTAGATCTTCCCGAGGTACCCGCCGACGATCATGTGGGCCGTGATAAAAGATCCCCACTTCGCAAAGTTGTTGCTGGCCCCTATAATGGCGACGCTTTCAGGATAGAATATAGGATCGAGTTTTGTTTTAAATCCGTCTTTCATTTCCTAAATCCCTTCAAGATTTTTTTGTATGGTAATATGAAATAAAAATAAAAGCAAACCTTTTTATCGTCATAATGGGTGTATTTATTGAGGAGATTAGACTTTTACATTTTTATCGAAGTGTGGCATAATGTAGCTGCGGTGTAATTAATTTTCTTGACATTTTGAATTGAATTATATTAAATTATAGTTTTAATCTGATATTATAGAGATCACCTAAGGGGAATAAATAATTGAAAGGGAAGATAGTAATAGACGAGGAAGCCTGTAAGGGATGCCTCTTCTGCATAGAGGCGTGTCCAAGGGATATGATTGAAGTATCGGACAATCTTAATCTGAAGGGATACTATCCGGCCAGGGTCGTTGACTCCGGTGAGAACAGGTGCACCGGGTGCGCCCTTTGTGCGGTTGCGTGTCCTGATGTGGCGATAGAGGTGTATCGTGAAGCAGAGCATTGATATGGAAGGGGAAGCCAAAGACGGCGGCAAACAGAAGGTCGTCAGGCAAAAGAGCAGCAAGAAGCTTATGAGGGGAAACACGGTGGTGGGGGAGGCCGCCGTGAGGGCCGGGTGCACCTGCTATTTCGGCTATCCCATAACGCCACAGAATCAGCTTCCCGAATATATGTCGAGAAGGCTTGCCGAGGTCAAGGACGGCATATTTATCCAGTCCGAGAGCGAAATATCGGCCATAAATATGGTTCTTGGGGCCAGCGCGGCGGGGGCAAGGGCAATGACCTCGTCTTCAAGTCCCGGAATAAGCCTGAAGCAGGAGGGGATCTCCTTTCTCTGCGGGGACGAGCTCCCGGCCGTTATCGTAAACATGGTGAGGGGAGGCCCCGGCCTCGGGAACATCTCGCCCGCCCAGTCCGACTATTTCCAGTCAACCCGCGGCGGCGGCCACGGCGATTACCGGGTGGTAGTCCTGGCGCCCGCCTCCTGTCAGGAGCTGGCTGATCTGACGATGGAGGCCTTCGACATTTCCGACTACTACAGAAATCCGGTTATTATCTTGGCCGACGGAATGCTGGGGCAGATGATGGAGCCGGTGACGTTCGACAACTACAAGCCCAGGAAGCTCCCGAAAAAGGATTATACGATAACCGGTGCGAAGGGGAGGCCGTCGAGGATCGTCTGCTCCCTCATTTTGAATACGCAGGAGATGGAAGAGCACAACTGGAAGCTCATGCGCAAATATCAGATGATCACGAAAAAAGAGGTCAAGTGCGAAGAGTTCATGATGGACGACGCAAAACTTGCGGTCGTCGCCTACGGCACGGCCGCGAGGATTGCGAAGGGGGGCGTTAAGAGGGCGAGAAAGGAGGGGCTTAAGGTTGGTTTGATACGCCCCATCACCCTCTGGCCGTTTCCCTCCGAGGTTATAAGGAAATGGGTGAAGTCGGTCTCTCTCTTCTTCGTCTTCGAGATGAGCGCGGGCCAGATGGTCGAAGACGTGGAGCTCTCGTTGAAGGGGGCGTCGGAGGTCTACTTTTACGGAAGGCCGGGCGGGGTTGTGCCGACGCCTGTGGAGCTTTCGAGGATAATATCACGCCAATATTTACAGAAGGGATTATAGGGAGATGAAAAAGATTTATTCCCGACCAAAGTATCTAAAGAAAGTCCCGATGCATTACTGTCCCGGCTGCGGGCACAGCATCGTTACCAGGCTTATCGCCGAGCTCATAGAAGAGATGGACCTCGCCGAGAAGGCCATCTGCATCCCGCCCGCGGGATGTGCCGTCTTGACCTATAACTACCTCGATATCGACTCGGTTGAATCCGCCCACGGCAGGGGCGGCGCCATGGCGACGGCCATGAAGAGAATTCTTCCCGATTGTCTGATCTTTACATATCAGGGCGACGGGGACCTGGCGGCCATCGGCACGGCGGAGACGATCCACGCGGCAAACCGCGGCGAGAGGTTCACGACGATCTTCATAAACAACGCAGTCTACGGCATGACCGGGGGACAGATGGCGCCGACGACCCTCTTTAATCAGAAGACCACCACATCTCCCTTCGGGAGGGATATGAGGAGGGAGGGAGCGCCGATAAAGATAAGCGAGATGCTGGCCCTCCTCGACGGCGTCGCGTATATCGAGCGGACCACGGTAAACAGCGTTTCCGCTATAAAGAAGACCAAAAAGGCGATCAGAAAGGCCTTTCAGATACAGATGGATGATATCGGCTTCTCACTCGTGGAGGTTCTCTCCCCCTGCCCGACAAACTGGAAGATGAAACCCCTGGATGCGTGCAAATGGATCGACGAGGTGATGTCAAAGGAGTATCCCCTTGGGGTTATAAAGGATATTACGGAAAAGGAAGGAGTCAAAGAGGCCGTAAATGCAGATTAAGACCATATTTGCCGGGTTCGGCGGCCAGGGAGTCCTTATGATGGGATACGCCTTTGCGGTGGCCGCGATGATGGAGGACAAGGTGGTGACTTATCTCCCGTCCTACGGGGCGGAGGTCAGGGGGGGTACCGCAAACTGCACGGTGGCGGTTTCCGATGAGGAGATAGCGTCCCCCATCGCGTCTTCCCCGGAGTTTATCGTCGTTATGAACAAGCCCTCCCTCCACAACTTTCAGAACAAGGTCCAAACTGGGGGGATTCTGTTTCTCAACTCCACGATGATAGACGAAGTCCCGAGCAGGGGGGACATCGAATACGTCCTGGTTGATGCGGGAAATCTGGCGGAGGGGATCGGTGATATGAGGACCGCAAATATGGTGATGCTGGGGGCCTTTATAAAGAAGGGGAATCTGGTTTCCGTTGATGCGGCCCTTGACGGACTGGGTGAGATATTTGAGGGGAAAAATAAGGTCATAGAGATGAATTCAAAGGCGCTTATGTTGGGATACGAATCTATAGAGTAGAACTGGTAGAGGTTAAATAAACAGCGGAAAGGGTTTTGTACAATGCGGATTAAGCAGATTTCAGTGGTATTAGAGAACATCCCGGGGAAGCTTTCGGAGATATCGGATGTCTTGGGTGGGGAGGGGATAAATATCAGGGCGATAACCGTCGCGGACACATCCGACCTTACAACAATAAGGATGGTGGTCGATGATCCCAAAAAGGCGATCTTGGTCCTCGAGGGGATGGATTACAAGGTCAGGCAGAGGGACGTCTTGGCGGTGGAGACGCCGGACCACCCGGGGGGATTGAACGCCGTGCTTAAGCCCCTGAAAGAAGCCAATATCAACGTCCACTACCTGTATCCCTACATCGGGCGTATAGGCGACAACGCAATTCTGATCGTCGGGGTGGATAAATTGGACGAGGCCATCGATGTAATGAAGAGGAACTGGGTTCATCTAATCTCGGAGAACAAGCTTTCTTCCTTGTGATATGCTCGTAAAAGGATGTAATATTGTGTAAATTCTTTTTCTTGACAACATTTCTATTCAACGCTATTCTATAGAGATGGTTGCAAAAATTTCATTAACTGATGTTTAAGTTTTTTTCTAAAGTTTTTAACGACCTGAATAGAGAGAAATACCGATCTGGATGGATTCCAGGTGTAGTTTTACCGTAGTTATTTTATAATATCGTTTATATGGGGGTAATATGAGTATAGTTGAAAAAATATTTGGGCTTTTGCTAAAGCCGGGTGATACTCTTTATTTGTTAAAGGAAGAGCGCAATACCCTCCAGCAGACTCTGATCTATCTTTGCATGCTCGCCCTGGTACCCTTTATGACGACATTTATAGGATATACGGCCGTTGGCTTTTCGGGCGGCCCTGAGGGCAATATCAGGATAGCTGTCGGATCCACACTGATCCATGTGATGGTACAGTATATTTTGACCGTTGGGGGAGTTTTTATACTTGCCTTGATCGTGAACCTATTGGCCCCCAAAATGGGCGGGAAGGAAAACTTCCTTCAGGCGTTCAAGACCATCGCCTACGCATGTACCCCCTCCCTCATCGGCGGGTTTTTATCAATCCATCCCAGGCTGTCCCTGACAGGATCGACGGCGGGATTTCTCCTCGGATTGATTATCGCCATTTACGGTATTTACATCCTGTATCAAGGCCTTTCCATTTTGATGGAGTGTCCCAAGACGACGATCCTGGCCTACACCGTCATGACCGTCATCGGGGGAATCGTTGTCTGGGGATTTCTGGAAATAATAAACAACAAAATTGCCACAAGTATCGTTAGAGACACCATAAGCAGTATACTTTGATACAAATACGGAAGTGTGCCGATTCGACCTTTTTTGGCAGGGGATACCCCTTTAGATGCACCGATAGGGCGGGGAGGGGAAACCGCTCTGTTTGACGTTAATTGGATTGAGTATGGAAAAAATAGTAGAGACTCTTATATATCCCGTAAACGGGAGAAAAACTTCATTGAAGTTCCTGTTGGGATGTGCGATAAACTTAGTTCCCCTCTTGGGTAATGCAGTGGCGGCCGGCTATGCTATGAGGGGGATGAGGGAGATAATGGTTGAGAGGGAGGGGATGCCCCTCTGGAACGATTTTATGGGATTGTTTCTTTCCGGAGGGAAGTTCATTCTCGCGCTTGTGGTCTACGGCATACCTTTTTTTATCCCCTTTTCCATAGGGATGTTTTTGTTTGTAGTGGTCAAATCGGCGTGGGCGGTATTGCTGGGCTTCTTCATTGTAATGATCGGGACAATTTTAGCCCTTTCGTCCGCCTATATATTCCCAATGGCGATAATCTACATGCTGAAATGTGACGAGAGGCTGAAGACGATATTTGCATTTTCGGAGGTCCTCCTTAACATCAGAAAGGCTGTAAAGACCTATACTATAAATGTCCTTATTGTTTGGCTGGTAAGCCTCGTATTTTTCTTTATCTGTTATCTGCTCATGTCGATCAAATTCGGATATATCCTCGTTATAATCCCTCTCTTCTACCTTCTCCTTGTGGCTACCAACATACTCGGGAAGCTGGGGGCGGATTTGGGCGACGTCGTAATAGACAGGGTGAGCATGATCGATGGGGATTTAAACTGGTAAAACATAATATTGACAAAATAAGAAAATTATTATATTTTAAACTGGGATTTTGTGTCGTAAAGTCCTTTTAAGGGGCTTTTCCCCCCCTTTTATGAGCATTTTAGGAACGCAGCCTTTCGGCTGACCTTGTGGTCGGGGCTGGAGCCTGGGGGAGTAAAACTTTGGGGAGGGGGTTGGTGTTTGTTAGTTGGGTGTTGGTTGGTTGGTTGTTGGTCGAGTGTTGGTTGGTCTAGTGTTGGTTGGTCGAGTGTTGGTTGGTCGATATTGCGGCAGGCATCTTGTTCAGATGGGGGGGTCGGCATTTTTATTGGGGCGGTTGCCGGTATTTTTAGTGGGGTGGTTGTCGATACTTTTAGTAAGGGGTTGTCGGTATTTTTAGTGGGGTGGTTGTCGATACTTTTAGTAAGGGGT